>JAYTRB010000043.1:0-8627 GCA_043746425.1 Planctomycetia bacterium | reverse complement strand
AGGCAGTAACCTTACGGTTCTTCCGGAAGGTCGCACAGACGACGAGGCCAATGGCGCCGATGCCGAGCAGCGCCAGACTGCCCGGCTCTGGAATCGTGTGGGTGGGGGGCACGGCCAGAGTGGCCGAAGCACTGATGGCATTACCGCGTCCGCCGACCTGATTGAAGGTGATGAGCAGTTCAGCAGATTGACCGGTGAAGCCGGCCCAGTGGGCATTGCTTCCGGGGGTAAACGCTCCAAATAAGTCGAATGTCCGGGTGTGCGTGGGGGAAACCAACTCGACCCCGGCCGCAGCGAGAAACGTTCCAAAATCAGCGCTTCCCATGCTGAACGTCGCCAGGCTGGACGTATTCAGTGCGGAGTTGTTCAAAACCTGGTTGATCGGAAATCCGACAAAATCACCACTCTGGGAAGCTCCCGTTTGGAAGGTGAGCGTTGTAAAGTTCGTGACAGTCGCCAGATCGGCCGAGGGAGTAACACCATCCGGCTTGATGGCCGTGGCTCCAAACGACTGAGAACCGTTGACGAGACCGGCTTGAGCGTTGCCACTCAAGTTAAGACCGGCGGCAACAATTGCCATCGCAAAAAACATCTTCTTCATAAGTCTTTCCTTTTCAAATCGCAAATTGACAAACGATGCACAATCATGCCATGCCCCCATTGACCGGCAACAGGGCAGCCCGATGAACAGGTGCGAATAGTGCCTTTCAAATCGTACCCTTCAATCGGCTGGTTCAGACAATGAACCGTGGCCTAAAGGCTTAATGATTGCGGCTCGCCGACTCGGAAATGAGGCCCGTCAGCTCACGCCAAGGCCCGCAAAACTGGGACAACGACCCCCAAACACCCGCATTTCAATGAGAGAATTACGATCGACCGGTCTAGACCCGAATCAAGGTGCAAATCTCTCAAGTCCACTTCTTCGGCCCATTTTTCCGAACATCCCCATTTCTGTCAATGAGGAATCGCTGGATGGGCGGGTTTTTCAAAAATTTCCCAAATTCCCTGAAATTCTCATCTTGAATTCGTCGCACCGAATTTTGGCTCTCAATTTTCTCCAAATTTGAATCAACCGCTCTGGCCTCGCCCCGGAACGAGCCATGCTGGCTTTCTACCCGGAATTTCCAACTTTACACGGCAGCACTCGAAATTGGCAACTCAAGTCGCGCCGGTCACATTTCCCTGATCCGAATTCTCCCTCAATCTCCCTTCCCGTGCAAACCGCAATGACGATCGGCCGAATCACCACCTGATGCGAAAGTCTCTTAAGCCGTGTATCCGGAAATAGATAGTGAATCGGACGCAGTCTCGTGCTCAGGCGACAAAAAAACGGGCAACGACGATCGTTGCCCGTTTCCGGAAATTGTAGCAATACTCGCTTATCAGGCGGAAACCTTGCGGCGCTTCCGGAACGCTGCACCAGCGAAAAGACCGACGGCCCCGATGCCGACCAGCGCCATGCTGCCCGGTTCGGGAATCGTGTGGGTGGGGGGCGCAGCCAATGAGGCCGATGCGCTGATGGCGTTTCCAGCGCCTCCCGTTTGATTGAAGGTGATCAGCAGTTCGGCAGACTGTCCAGACATGCCAGCAAATTGGGAACTCGTTCCGGGCGTGAACGCTCCAAAAAGATCAAACGTCCGCGTGTTTGTGGGCGAGGCCAACTCGACCCCCGCCGCGGAGAGAAACGTTCCAAATGTCGCATTCCCCAACGTGAAGTTCGCGAGGTTGGTGGTATCCAGCGGAGAGTTGTTCAACAGTTGGTTAACTGGAAACCCGACAAAGTTGCCGCTCTGCGAACTTCCCGTCTCGAAAGTCAGGGTCGAGAAGGACCCAATCGTCGCCAAAGCCGTTTGCGAACCACTGATTCCATTCGGCGTGATCGCCGTGGTTCCAAACGACTGCGAACCAGTAACCAATCCCGCTTGGGCGCTGGTGCTCAAGCACAGACCGGCGGCCACAACCGCCATTGCAAGAATCGCTTTTTTCATAACTCTCTCCTTCAATTTCAGTTCCAGAACAAAGTTGCACACTCATGCCACGACCCGTTAAACCGCAACGGGTCAGCCCGATGATCGAATGGAACAGCGCCCAACGTGACGCGGGGTCTCGCTGAAACTGTCACCCTTTCATCGGCGGATTCAAACAATGAACCCTTGCCCGCAAAACCAATCTATGGCCTGCCCAAGTAGAAAGAAAAAGGATCGTCAACTCACGTCATGGCCCGCAAGCCAGGGCAAATGCCCCGCACCGCCGAACGAAGGCTCGTGTCACTGTGAGGAGATCAACTATTGGGTCACAAAGCGAAGTCCTACCGCGATGATCTGAACCCAATTCTTCTCTTCGGCCCATGCTACCGACCGTCACTAATCCTGTCAATATATTTATCTGCAAATCCGGTTTGAACGGTAGATTCTGGAATTTCCCCTTCGATTGTCATCTTCTTATCCTCACGCGGCGGGCTCATCCAGGGATCATCGTCTTTCAAAGATACGGGCGAAATAAAGACATTTTGGGCTGCGGTTCAAGAACAGACCAATGGACAAAAACGGCCATCCAAGTTTTTGGTACGCCCACTCCCCGGCGTGATAGGCTTCGATTTCGAAAGGTCTTGCTCTGATTTTTCATTGCCGCGGCAACCGCCGACCTGGGATCCGCGCCCTGTTGACGAATAATTAAGATCGGGGTCGAGCCTCGGAATCGGGACGGAAGAATCCACAGATTCCAGGCCAAACGGCGTTTGGGCACGCATGGTCACGTCGAGGCCGAATCGAGAGCATTTCGTTGGCTGCGGTCTGATGGCGGAGGGCTCTCCATGGCAATTTCACGGTGATCGGCAGGTGGGGCAGCCGTCCCAATTTGATTGGGCCGGCGCATTACGTGCGATCGGTAGTACCCGAAAGGGCGGCCGCGCAGCATGCTTCGCCGACGCGCCGCCTCATGCCCAACCAACTTAGAAAGCAGCCAGCGATGCTTTTAAAACCAAGCGGAATTGCGCATTGATGTTGCGGGAAAATCCGGGATGAACAAAAAAACGGGCAACGACGTTCGTTGCCCGTTTTTGATAAATTCAGTAGCTCTGCGCTGAAACGCCGCGCGAATGCCTAAAGCAAAATCAAGCGACGATCTTCCGTCGTTTCCCGCGAATCGCGCCCGCGACTAATCCCACAGCTCCAATTCCCAGCAACGTCATGCTGCCCGGCTCAGGAAGTTGCGTGCTGGGCGGCACGGCCAAAGTGGCCGACGCACTGATGGCATTGCCGCTTCCGCCAACCTGGTTGAACGTGATCAGCAGTTCTGCCGACTGTCCCGTGAGCCCGGCCCAGTGGGAATTGCTGCCCGGAACGAAGTTCCCAAACAAGTCGAACGTTCGCGTGTGGGGGGGAGAAACGAGTTCAAACCCGGAAGATGCCGTAAACGTACCGAAGTCGGCACTCCCCATGCTGAACGTCGCGAGACTGCCAGTATTCAGCGGGGAGTTATTCAACACCTGATTGGTCGGATACCCGACAAAATTACCACTCTGCGAAGAGCCCGTTTCAAACGTAAGCGTCGTGAAGTTTGAAATGCTGAGCAAATCCTGGGATGTCCCGTTCGGCACAATCGCAGTCGATCCAAACGACTGCGAACCACTCAGCAATCCCGCCTCACTGACGGCACCCAGCCCGAAAGTGGCGGCAATGGCCGCCAATGCAAACACAACGTTTTTCATAAAGGTCTCCTTCAATCTCATCACAACCAGAGATGCATCTTCCTACCAGGCTTCACTTGAATCAAACGACGGACGTTCCTGGTCGACAACAGGGAAAGCCGAGCACGCTCGTAGATAAACCCTCTGGAATCAGACCGTTGGTACAGCCGCGTCGTACGTGGCGCCCATGAAACGACGCGAGTTGTTGAACGGCGGCTGAATCGAATGACATTCCAGTAGAAATCCACGAGGTACCGCAGACGGGCTGGTTACCCGCAAGCGCACGCATCTCCCTATTCATCAATTCGGTGGTCAAGAGGAACAGCGCCACTTCGATGGAAAATCGACCTTTCGCTGCGAATTCCCCCTGCTCATCGTCGGGTCCAAACAATGGACCCTGACCCGCCTGCTTAAACTGAAAATACCTTCTCACTTCGACCGAAAACCACAATCGTGACTGTTAGCCCACCGATTTAAAAAGCGGTTTTTGCTTATTTTTGTCGAAAAACCGCAACTTATTCCATCTTGGAGATCGTGCACTACCGCAGTCAATCCGAAAATACGCAGATCGCCCCGATTTACAGAAATTCTTCCAATTTCCCTTGTAGTGCAAAGCATCGCGCTCGACGGACTCGCGAGGCGGGGGTGAAGCTGCTGCGTTTTCCGACTCTACTCTTCGCCACTCTTCCACACCTTTTTCCATCTGGTTTCCTCAACGCCCGCGATTCCGTTTGTTATGATGCCTTCTCGTCAAAACACTCCAACATGCTCAAATTTCGGGAGAAAAGCCGTGATCTTGCGCTTTGGCTGGCTGGTTGTCATCGCCTTTTCCCTGGTTTCGCGTCTGGCCTGGGCTGCCGATTGGAGCGATGAACAGGTTTCGAAACTCCCCTCGGGTGAACAGCCCGTTCATCTTTTCAACGGTAAAGACCTTACCGGATGGGAGGGGTACATCGGCAAATACTTCTCGGTTGAGAAGGGGGCCATCGTGGGGAAAAACGACAAAGACAACCCGCCCAAGGCCAGCACCTACCTGCTCACCAAACAAAAATATCGCAACCTGCGGCTGATCTTCGAAAGTCGCCTCGTTACCAGTGAAATGCACTCCGGCATCGCGGTGTGGGGCAAGGTCATCGAGAAAGAGGCAGGCCCGTTCACGTACCAGGGGCATCTCGTCATGTACCCTTCGGGCTATGGGTTCTGGGATTTGTACCGGCGGAATGGCATCTACGGCGATTCTCTGGGAGTCGCGCGCCGCGTCGGCAAACAACATGACTGGAACCGCATGGAGATTCTCGCCATCGGCCGTCGGATCAGACACGTCGTCAACGGTCAACTCGTTGCCGATTGGAGCGATCCGCAGCCCGAACTGTGCGAGGCCGGGCCAATCGGACTGCAATTGCACTCGAACAATGTCCCGCAAGAGGTGCAGTGGCGCGGGCTGATCCTTACCGAGAATCCGCAAGACCATTTGGTGACGGCCACCAGTCGCGATGTGGGGCTTATTGTCGACGGCCGGGCCGCCGAATCGGGAATGGACGACACGGCGCTGGCAAAAATCGGCGACCGAATGCGGGAATTCGTCGCGGCCAGGCAGGTTGCAGGGGCAGTCACGCTCGTCGCTCGTCGCGGGCGCATCGTCCATCTCGAAGCGGCGGGAAAGGCCGACATCGCCGCCGCCCGCGAAATGTCGAAGGATTCGCTGTTTGCCATCGCGTCGATGACCAAGCCTATCACGGCGGCCTCGGTGATGATTTTGCAAGATGAAGGTCATCTGCAGCTCGACGACCCGGTATCGAAGTACATTCCCGCGTTTAAGCTGACGACGCTGGCCGATGGAAGGAAGCCGGCCCGCGAAATCATTATCCGCGATTGCCTCATGCACACCAATGGGTTAGTGAGCGATCAACGCAATGTCGGAACGCTGGCAGAAACGGCCGAGCTTCTCGCCAAGTCGAGCCTCGCCTTTGAACCCGGGTCGAAATGGCAGTACGGCCCGGGACTCAGCGTCGCCGGCCGCATTGTCGAGGTCGTCTCTGGAAAACCATTCGACCAGTTTCTGGCCGAACGCATCTTCCAGCCGCTCGACATGAAGGATACGTCGTTCCATCCGACGGCCGAACAGTTGCAGCGCCTGGCAAAACTGTATCAGCCGACCGCCGATAAGAAAGAGCTCGAGCCCGGATCGCATTGGCTGTTTGAAGTCTCTGGCGCCACCTCACCGAACCCCTCGGGCGGACTCTTCTCGACCGCGACCGATGTGGCGCGGTTTTACCAGATGGTTCAGAACGGGGGCGATTTGAACGGCAAGCGCGTCCTTTCGGCCGACGCGGTGCGACAAATGACCTCCGTTCAGAGCGGCGACCTGCAGACCGGGTTCGGCCCCGGAGACGGATGGGGGCTGGGATTCTGTGTCGTCCGCCAACCCCAAGGTGCGACGAAGATGGTGTCGGCTGGCACGTTCGGCCACGGTGGCGCCTTCGGCACTCAAAGTTGGGATGACCCCACTCGCGAAATGATCTTCATCCTCATGGTCGCCCGTCAGAACTTCAGCGGCGGCCCCGATCTGCGCGCCGAATTCCAAAAGCTGGCGGTCGATGCGGTACGCGACTGATGGAGGTCGGTCGGCGATCAGATCTTTCCTTGTCAGATCGCATCGCCGCAGAGCCTGCCCCGGTGAAATGGCTGGTTGGCGATTTACCGGCAACTGGTAATGGCGTGAGGTTGGCTATTTCAATGGCGGGGGGGTGACGAGGACTGCCAGACAGCGGCGCCAAAGCGAAAATACGATACGCCCAAATGGGCCGCTACGATGCGAGTCGCACCAGCATACAAACGCTCTTTGCGACAAGTACGGTCATGTTGAAGGCAGGTCGAAAACCACAAACTTGACCTTCGTACGGAAGGAGAGTGCTCAAATGCCCTATTGCATCCAGTATTTGAATTACGAAAAGCTGGGCCGGCTTCCCATGCCGGTGGAAGCCGGGGATTACGTCGTGTTTGGCGAAGGCCGGGGGCATACCTTCACCACGCAGGCGTTTGTCGAGCGGCACCGGGGAAGCACCGTGTTTCTGATCGTCGGTATCGGGAAGGATCCGCGACGGTATTACTTGTGGGACTGTTTCATCATCGACACGATGACTCGCGATGGCGACATCTTCGCGGCGGCCGGGCTGGGTTTCATGTTGAATCCTCCGCAACATCTGGCAGGAGAACATTTTGACGAATTCAAGGAGCAATGCGGCGGATTTTCTACGTTTACTGACGTATCGCAATTTCCGTATACCGCGACCCTGCGGCGACTGGCTTCGCGGTTTCATCGTCCGCACGCGAATGACGAAACAACGCGGCAGTTCTGCGAAGATCTGGCGCACTTGATTCCGGAGGACTCCGACGCCCAGGATTTACTGAAGATCTGCGGCGACTGACGGGCCAATGAACAAGACGTTCGGCGCCCGAGCCTTCAGGCTCAGAATCGCGAGTGCGGCATACCGACCGTGACACAATTGCCCCGCCCGTGGTATAACGCCACCCGGCTCCCGCTGAAGAGATTTTTATTTTACGAGGTTTGCCGCCATGCCAGAATCCGTCGACCCGCGTATCGAAATCGCCCAAGGTCATCTTTCGGCAACGGCCGAAGTACTGCGGCTGACGCTTGCACAGTGTGCTCCGGCGATCGTCGCCGCCGCCGACCTGATCGCCGAAGTATTTCGAGGCGGGGGAAAATTACTTCTGTGTGGTAACGGTGGAAGTGCGGCCGACTGCCAGCATCTGGCGACCGAGTTCACCTGCCGGCTGTCGGCCGAGTTCATTCGGCCGGCGCTGCCGGCTTTGGCTCTCACCACTGATACGTCATTTCTGACTGCCTACACGAACGATTTTGATTTCGAGACCATCTTTGCCCGGCAGCTGCAGGCGTTTGGAAAACCAGGCGATGTCGTTCTGGGAATCAGTACCAGCGGCAATTCGGGCAACGTCATTCGCGCCATCGAAGTCGCCCGCGCACTCGACATGAAATCGATCGCATTGACGGGAAGTCGCGGCCGCCTGCGCGAACTGGCGGATGTCGCGGTGTGTGTCCCCAGCGACCGCACGGCACATATCCAGGAAACGCACCTGGCGGTCGAGCATATCGTCTGCCATCTTGTCGAACGGGCGTTGTTCTCACAGGGAACTGATGCGACAGAATCGAGTTCTGTGCGGGCGGCGTAACGAAATTCGTCGGGCATTCCAACCGGATGGCGGCGTGTCATGCACATTTGTCTTGCCGAAGTTCATGCAGAATACAACGCTAGGCCGGGCTCGCTTCAGACTTGACAGCCTGACGCACGAGGCGAATCACGGCCTGGGCGGACGTCTCTCATTCTTTAAGGAATCACTACTGATGGAATCGACCGACCTGTTTCTCTACACCCTGACGCGAGTTCTGCACGTGGGGACAGCCATTGTGCTGGTAGGAGGAACATTTTTCGTCCGTTTCGTTCTGTTTCCGGCAGTGAAGCAGACACTTTCAGACGATGTGCATGCCCGGTTGCGCGCCGCGATGATGGGGATCTGGAAAAAAGTCGTGCATGCCGGAATCGCCCTGCTCCTCATCACAGGCGCAATCAATTATTACCGGGTAATCGCCGCGGGAACGCACAAAGGAGACGCGCTTTACCACGCGATTATGGGAACCAAGATCATTTTGGCGCTTGTCATCTTCTTTATTGCCTCGGCTCTCGTGGGCCGGTCGGCGGCGTTCGAGGGAATGCGCCGCACAACTCCCAAATGGCTGCTCGTGAACGTACTTCTGGCAACGATCATCGTGGCCGCGTCGGGCTTCCTGAAAGTCCGCGACGTTCCGACGAAGACAAAGCCAGTGGCAACGGCTGCCCCAGAGAGAGCGGCCGAATGATTCAAGTCGAGCACGTCAAAGTCGCGCACATCAAGGATGCGT
>JAYTRB010000042.1:0-3129 GCA_043746425.1 Planctomycetia bacterium | reverse complement strand
CATGCTGATCCCCGTCGACGTTCACGGCGACCTGGTCAAATTGGCCGGCGCGGTCGAGCTCGATCTGTTCGACATGACGCTCGAACCCGACCAGCAGCGACTGGGACAATGGAAGTTCACGATGGACGAAGTCCGCGCGCATTGGCATGCCGGATTCATCAGCTCGGGCTACCTGTTTCAGGTCGACTGGCAAAAGCCCCCCGTCGCACAAGAGCTGACACTGCACTGTCGGCTAAGTATTCCCAACGGCCGCAAGTTCGACGTCACGTCCCAGGTGAAAGTCGAGCCGCCCGCCTCGGCCTCACGGCCCGTGGCACAAACAGGCCAGCCGCCGCGCCGCGAGGGGCCATCATCGCCGCTGGCGAGCAAAGGCGCCGCTGCCAGCATCGCTCCGGCCGCCGCGAGAGTCAAAGCCCGGCGGCCCGATTTCGCAGACTCCGCCGGCTTGTCAAAGACCACCCCGACGCCCAAGATCCGCCCGGCGCCAACAACAGGTCCGTCCGATCCACCGACCCGCACCAGCGACAACTGGACCGGCGAAACGATCCCGACCGTGCGCTGACCTAACGCGGGCTTTGCCCGCAACCCGTTAAAATTTGCAATTTTCATTTTACAATTTTCAATTTTCAATAACTTCGTTAGGCAAGGGCACTCGCCTTTGGTTGAAAAGTATTGCAAATTGAAAATTGCAAATTGAAAATTGCAAAATGATGACGCTCGAACATGCGCACGTTGCAAAGAAAGACTGGTTCTTCGGGGAATCGTGTGGGTGATTTTTACAGTTTTGGGAACATGCGATCGTGGATTTTTTACAACGGCCCGCTTGCGGGCTAACTTATACTGCTCGCGGCCCTGAATGAGATGTTTTCCCGCCACTCCCTTCTGACCGAGGCGTAGCCTCGTGTTGTCTCCCCCCCTTAGGAAGGGGGGGTAGGGGGGGGCGGGTCAAGATGTTTTATGGCTTTCCTGGCACGAGAATCATACGCGGTGAGACTTGGTTGTGTGAAATTCGAGACGACAAAACCTCTCGACAAACAACGGTTCTGCCAGCGCAGCAGTATCACCACTCCACGCGACCCCCCCTACCCCCCCCTTCCTAAGGGGGGGAGACAACACGAGGCTACGCCTCGGCCACCCGACACGCACCCTCGCAAAAGGCTCTACCCACCTTACGTCGCCAAATCGCGAATTTCCCTATTGTGTCGAATCTCATTCCGCGTTTAGAATCCCCCGCTGTTTCACATGAAACAGGCCACGCGACAATTTTCCTTACGAAGGAGTCTGTGCATCATGGATGAACACGCCCAGCCGACCGTCGAATTTCCACAACAGCCCGATCAACCACACGATCAAATGCCCGACGGTTTGAGTGCCCCGCGTCGCAGGTTGGGACGCGGGCTCAGCTCGCTGTTGGGAGGCTTGGCCGAGCCCGCGATCCGGGAGGAGGGTCAGGCCCCCGAAGCCCCGATCGGCGAGTTCGCGCTTATCGAAGAAGCCGCGATCTCGCGCAATCCGTTCCAGCCCCGCAAAGACTTCGCCGAGGACTCGCTGGCCGAGATGGTCACGAGCATCTCGCAGCACGGCATTCTGCAGCCGCTGCTGGTGCGGGCGGTTGACGGCGCATTCCAACTCATCGCCGGCGAGCGACGGCTGCTGGCGGCGCGCCGAGCCGGCCTGGCGAAGGTCCCCTGCCGGGTCATCGAGCTGGACGACAAAGGCGTCTGCGAAGTCGCGATCATCGAGAACGTGCAGCGCGCCGATTTGAGCGATCTCGAAAAGGCGCAGGCGTTTCAAGACTACCTCGACAAGTTCGGCGGCACGATTGAAGAGCTGGCGGCCAAGTTGGGAAAGAACCGCTCGACCGTGAGCAATTGCCTGCGGCTCCTGGAACTGCCCGACTTCGTCAAGATTTCGCTGGGGAGCGGCCGGATTACCGCCGGCCACGCTCGGGCCCTGTTGCCGCTCGACGAAGAGGCCGACCAGATCGTCATGTGCCGGCGCATCGAATCCGAGAAGCTGAGCGTCCGGCAGACCGAAGACGAGATCCGCCAGAAGCTGCACGCCACGGATGCAGGCGACACGATTCCTTTCCAGAGCGGCGATTCGAAAGTCAAATCAGCGTCGGTCCCCATCAGCAACCATGTGCTCGAACTGCAGCAGCAGTTGCGTGAGCTGCTGGGCGCCAAAGTCGAAATTCGCCTCAAGGGGAGGGATTCGGGCAAGCTGGTCATTCATTTTTCGTCGAACGACGAGTTCGAACGAATTGTCGGGTTTCTGCGTAAAGCATCGTGACGACGGCGAGCCGGGGGGACCAATTCTCATCGAATCGGTGCCCACCCCCGGATTGGGGATTTTTCAATGTCATTAAGTATCGAATCAATTCGCCTGGCGCAGCGGCACCTGCGGAAACGCGATCCCGTCATGCGGCGGCTGATCGATGCGGTCGGGCCGTTTACGTTACGGCTCGAACGCGACCGGTTTCGCATGCTGGTCCGCTCGATCATCTCGCAACAGATCTCGGGAAAGGCGGCCAAGTCGATTCGTGAACGGCTCGAAGGTCTCGTCGCGCCAGAAAAAATCTCTTCCCACAATCTGGCCGCGCTGTCCGTCGCCGAGCTGCGCTCGGCCGGCGTCTCGTCGCAGAAGGCGGGTTACCTGCATGACCTGGCGGCCAAAGTGGACGCAGGCGCAGTGCGGCTGCAGCGGGTCGCCCGCATGAGCGATGACGAGGTGATCGCCGAATTGGTGCAGGTCAAGGGGATCGGCGTCTGGACGGCCCAGATGTGCCTGATGTTTTCGCTGGGACGGCTGGACGTTTTTCCTCACGACGACCTGGGCATCCGCTCGGCCCTGCGAAACCTGTACGGTCTGACGGATCTTCCGGACAAGCAAACCAGCCTCGAGATCGCCAAGCCCTGGCGACCCTACGCGACGATTGCGAGCTGGTATTGCTGGCGAAGCCACGAACTGTGAAATCCGAAATCCCAAATCCTCTTTCCCTTCCCAAACGTCTGTGCGGAAACGAGAATAGCCGACACGCGTGATGACTTCGCGCGCTTCACGAATTCTCACTGCTCGGAACGACCAATCATGGCTCAATCTGCAAATCCTCCGCTCGAAATCGATTGT
>JAYTRB010000041.1:0-1583 GCA_043746425.1 Planctomycetia bacterium | reverse complement strand
CCGACCTTGAAGATGTCGAGCTTCGCCTGGGCAAGTTCTGCCGGCGGATACTGTTGAATGGGAACCCTGGCAATTCCACTGCGAACCGCCAGCTTCGGGACTCGCAGGGATTTGAGTCTGGGCAGGGCGTGACGCACAGTTTCGGCAAGGGCCGTGCCGATCCGGGCTGCTTCGTCGAGCCCTCTTTGCGGCAGGGTGTTGGTCACGTCGACGTGGTTGATGTCGCCGCACGTGCCGTTGCCGAACACAGAGGTGAATTCGTTCCCCAGGCTCTGCCGCAAGTTTCGCTCGAGATAAAACGGAAAGTCGGCTGAGTATTCCGTCCCCCCGACAGTATCCAGATGTAATGGAAATACAGTCAGCGCGGCTCTGTTCTGCTGACCGTCTGGGGATTTTAAGAGAATGATTCCGACATCGGGGTCGATTGGCCCCGCAGGTCGAATGATGTCCGGATTCAACTTACCTGGGTTAAAGCGCACTGAACCGTCTGTGAGATAAAACCGGCGGTTGAACGACAGGCCGCGTTGTTCGGCGATACCCGCCAGAATGTCCACAGACCGTGCGCTGCCGTGCGCCTGCGCGATGGCTTCGACGATCTGTCGCACGAGCAAGGCGCGATAATCGATTTCTTCGTACAGATCGTTCCCATGCTTTTCAATCGCCAGGTCGTGAAAATGCTTTCGCAGGGCGCCTTCAAAGAGCGGCCCGGTATGCGTATGCGTCCCGTGAATCAGGATATGAGCTGCAGGAATTCCGGTTTTCCTTGCTGCCTGCTCCCGAGCGCGGTTTGTAACATCCTGATAGGGGCCGATCAGGTCGCAAAAGACGAGAGCCGCCTCGGACGTACCCTGCCGAAAGACGACGGCTTTTGCCTGCAAGGGGTCGTGCATCCCCGTACTAAGCCGTTCGTTGAAATAACCACTCATGCGGTAGTTCTTGGGCCCGGTGATATCGACCACAGCGATGCCGGCCCGAAACTCAGCCGCCGGGGCGAGTGTTGCGCTCGCAAAGAGAATGGCGACGGCAAGAAGAAACCGAGAGTTATTGCACATTTGAATCGTCCTGCAGGGGGAATTCGGCGAATGGGCGTCTGTGGACCATCAACACTACTTTGCAAGCGGCACCGCACCGTAAAGATAGCGCCAGTTCTTCACAAACGAAACCAGATCGGCCATTTGCTCGACAGTAATGTTCTTCTCTAATCCTTCAGGCATGAGCGACACTCCGTTGGAGAGAATCTCTTTGATCTCCTGGCGGAGAATGAGGACCGTCTTGCCTTCAGGCTGCCGAACCGTGATTGACGTGGATGTCTCGGTCGAAATAATCCCCGTCTCTGCTTTTCCGTCATTGGTAACGATCGTGTAGCTCACAAAATTGCTGTCGATTGCCTGATTAGGGTTAAGAATGTCATTCAGAAGCTGGGCCGGCGTTTTGGTGCGCGAATCAGAAATATCGGGCGCGACGTCGACCCCCAGAGCCCCGATCTTGTGGCAGGTCGTGCAGTGCTTTTCGAAGATGACTTGGCCGCGTTTCGCGTCGGCAGAGAGTGTCAGAGCTCGCTGATATGTCTCCAGCACCTGCTT
>JAYTRB010000040.1:0-12802 GCA_043746425.1 Planctomycetia bacterium | reverse complement strand
ATCGCCGATCTGCGGGAATTCGCAGCCGTCGTCAAAGGCAAGCAGGCGCCGGCATTCAGCATGGAACATGATCTCATCGTTCAAGAAACGCTGCTGCAGGCGTGCGGAATGGCATGAATCTTGATAACAGTTCGAGCGCCTGCGTGGGTGCCACGGCACGCGATGTCCTGCCTGGCCGCGACATTGAAGCGAACGGCCTTTGCGGTCGAATTCGTATCGGGTAAGAGCCCCATCCCGCAATAAGCATCAGTTCCCTCAATCGACGATCGCGCTGATTGAATCGCGGGAACGGGGGCCTGCCGTGGGTTGACAACCCCTTCCTCCGCCTGCCACAATCGCCGCTGTAAGCTGGACAGAAAGAGCTGGTTTTTTTCCCGCCTCAGTTGTGGATTTGGGGCAGGTTTGCCTTGCCGACGATCGGTGTCGAACGACCCGCATCGGGCAAGTCAGATAGTTCCCGATTCATCCCCCCAAAGCGCCGGTTTTCGGAATCGTCGAACGATCGACACCCGTGCCGTGCTTGTAGTTCTCAAGAGCAAGGAGATGACTGTGTTGAAGAAAGTTCTTTTGAGTCTCTCGTTGGGAGCGCTCGGCATGTCGTTCTTGCTGCCGTGTTTCGCGGCAGCTCCCGCCAAGATCTCCGCCGTGGCGCCGATAGCCGACCTCGTCGCTGAGTGCGATGCGCGGATCAAGGTTCTGGACGAAGCCCTGGCCAGCGACAAGTCATATCTCGAATCGAAGGGCAAGAAAATTCCGGAAGAAGCCAGCGTGCTGGCAGTGCTGGCGCAGGCTGTCGCTGAATCCGAAGATAAGGCTGACTGGCAGCCTTCGGCAGCAAATTTGCGGGACGCTGCCATGGCCTTGGCAAAAACCAAGACTTACGACGACGCCAAAAAGGAATTTGCCGCAGTGAAAGAGGCGCATTCCGGCAAGGCCACAGGGGCCAAAGTCGAATACGAATGGAACAAACTCAGCAAGCTCGGCATTTTGATGAACCAGGTCAGCAGTCGCAATAACAAGTTTCGCCGGGTAACCAAGAAAGATGCGTCGGATGCCGAATCCGCCGAATATGCCCGTGACGCAACCGTTTCAGCGGTGCTCGCCCTGGCGATTCAAGAAGACACGCACGAGGTCAAAAGCAAGAAGCCAGAAGACATTGAGTTGTGGAAAAAATTCGGTAAAGACTTTCAAGCCGAAATGACGGCGGTTTCGGCGGCATACAAGAAGAAAGACAAGACGGGCGCGGCCGCCGCATGGAAGAAGGCCTCGGCGGTTTGCAATGACTGCCACGGCAAATTCAAGGAAAACGAGTAGTCAACGGGTTGACGCGTTTCAGCGCCATCAAACAGCCCGGCTGCCATCAAGCAGCCGGGCTGTTGTCGTTTTATACGTCGCCCGCAGGGCAGCGGCTCGTCAGACCCTTGTGAATGCGGGGTGATTCCTTGACTCCGGAAAGTGGCACTGGTATCTCCAACCTGTTTCCGCCATCTTTGAGTAAGCCACAATCCGGGAAGGGAAGGCGCCATGACGAACGCCGATGACAATGCGGCCCCCATCGTGACGAGTTCGCGCAGGAAATTTCTGGCAACGGCAGGCGCAGGTCTGTTCAGCTTTACGATTGTACCGCGCCACGTTTTGGGAGGCGCCGGATTCGTGCCGCCCAGCGAACGCGTCGACCTGGCCGGAATCGGCGCCGGCGGAATGGGCGGAGGCGACATTGCCACCCACTCCAAAAACGGGGCGAACATCGTCGCTCTGTGCGATGTCGATGACGACCGCGCCGCGGGGTTGTTCAAGGCCTTTCCGAAAGCGCGACGTTATCGCGATTTTCGCGAAATGCTCGACAAAGAGGCGAAACATATCGATGCCGTTACCGTCGGCACACCCGACCACATTCACGCCGTGGCGTCAATGGCCGCGATTCGCGCGCAAAAACACGTCTATTGTCAGAAGCCGTTGACGCATACGCTGCACGAGTGCCGCGAGCTGACAAAGGCCGCCCGCGCAGCAGGGGTGGCGACACAAATGGGCAATCAGGGGCACGCCAGCGAGGGCTCGCGGCTGACCAACGAATGGATTCAAGCCGGCGTCATCGGCGAAGTTCGCGAAGTTCATGTCTGGTCCGATCGCGCCGGCCGGTTGTGGAAGCAGGGGATCGGCCGTCCCGCAGAAACGCCTCTCGTCCCCGCGACCCTCGATTGGAATCTGTGGCTGGGCCCGGCTCAAGAGCGGCCTTATCACCCGGCGTATGCGCCTGTCAACTGGCGCGGCTGGAGGGACTTCGGTACCGGCGCCCTGGGCGACATGGGCTGCCACATCATCGACCACCCGGTCTGGGCGCTCGGGTTGGGAATGCCGACAACCGTCGAGGCCCGCTCGACGATCGACGGGTCGGTTCTGGCCGACAACAAGCCCAATTTTGAAACTTATCCCATCGCCTCGATCATTACCTATGAATTTCCGGCGCGGGGCAGCCTGCCTCCGGTGCGGATGGCCTGGTATGACGGGGGACTGATGCCCCCCACTCCTGCGGAGATGCCGGCGGGCAGCCAGTTAGATGGCAATGGTGTGCTGTACGTCGGCTCGAAAGGAAAGATGTATCATGGATCGCACGGCGGGATGCCCAAACTGCTTCCGGCCGCGCTGCATGAAGAGGCGAAGAACGTCCCTAAAACGATGGTCCGTTCGCCCGGCCACTACGAAGAATGGCTGCTGGCCTGCAAAGGCGGCCCGCGCCCCATCTCGAATTTTGATTACGCCGGCCCGTTGACAGAAATCGTCCTTTTGGGAGTTCTGGCCTTGCGGGCGCCGGGAACGAAAATCGAATGGAACAGCGCCGATTTGAAGGTCAAAAATGCTCCGGAATTGAACGCATATGTGCAGAGCGAATACCGTAAAGGCTGGACACTGTAGCCCGCCCGGCGAACTGGCGTCGCACCTTGGTCGTCTCCATTAACCGGTTTGACATTCTTCGCGCCGGGCGAAAACCGGAACAGCTTTCAAAACCGCGTTAAAACAGGGCCTATTCACACGAAAGACTCCCATGATTGCACGCATGGCAACAGGACTTGCGCTTTTGACTTTTGCCTGCGCGTCGGCTCAGGGGGCCGAGAATACGCTCACTGAAAAAGAAAAAAAGGAGGGTTGGCAGCTTCTGTTTGACGGCCAGACGACGAAAGGCTGGATCAGCACCAAGGAAAAGCCGTTGCCGCTTTCGCACGTTCAGGACGGGGCGCTCAATCCGCACCCGTGCGAGTACATGCTGGTTTACGAGAAACCACTGCGCAACTTCATTCTGTCGCTCGATTTTAAAATCAGCGCCAAATGTAATAGTGGCATTTTCGTGCGCACCTCATCATTGACGCCCCGCCCGGGAAAAGACGTGGGATTTAATGGTCTGGAAATCGCCATCGACGACACCAAAGCGGCGGGCTTCCACGATACGGGCGCCATCTACGACCTCGTCAAACCGCAGAAAAATTCAATGAAGCCGGCGGGCGAGTGGAACCACATTGAGATCACCAGCAACCGCAACAAAATCGCCATCGAGTTGAATAACGAAATTGTGTCGGAGATGGACGTCGACGAATGGACCGAGCCGAATAAGAGGCCCGATGGCTCAGAGCACAAGTTCGACGTGGCCTATAAAAGTCACCCGCGCGAAGGCTTCATCGGCCTGCAAGATCACGGCAGCGACTGCTGGTACCGCAACATCAAACTCAAACGGCTCGATTGAGCCGGCACTGGTTCGGACAGCCCACAACGCCGTTTAATTGAACGCCCGGCCGTGGTATGCTGGCAGAGACTGGCGCTTGGCCGTTAAGAGGTATTTGACAAGCCCTTCCTTGGAGTTCACGACGATGAATCTCTCGCGACGCGATTTTGTTGAACAGGCGTTGATGGCGACGGCGGCCGCGCTGGCCACCGGAAGTGCCACGCGGTCGATGGCGGCCGACGACGCGCCTCCCGCACGCACGGTGGGGCCCAATGACAAAATTCGTGTGGCAGTCATTGGTGTCAACGGACAAGGGGGCGCGCATCTGCAGGAATGGTTGCGGAATCCGGATGTCGACCTTGTCGCCGTTTGCGATTGCGACCCGGGGGCCTACCAGGGGCACGTTCGCAAGTTCGAGGGACTGCCCCATGCTCCCGAGTATGTGCAGGATGCCCGCCAGCTGTTTGAGAACAAGAATATTGACGCTGTTTCCATCGCCACACCCAACCACTGGCACGCGCTCATGGCGGTGTGGGCCATGCAATCGGGTAAAGATGTGTACGTCGAAAAGCCGTGCAGCCATAACGTCCGCGAAGGGCGCGTGATGACCCAATGGGCGCGAAAGCTCGGTCGCATGTGTCAAATGGGGGTACAAAGCCGCAGCATGACGGGGATGCGCCAAACCCTCGAATTTGTCCACAGCGGCAAGATCGGCAAAGTCACCGCCGCACACGCAATTTGTTATCGCGAGCGCCGTAGCATCGGCCTGGTCGACACCGAAGCGCCGATTCCCCCGGGAATGAATTTCGACCTGTGGTGCGGCCCTGCTCCGCGCGTCATCCCTACGCGTAAGCGGCTGCACTATGACTGGCACTGGGTATTTTCAACCGGCAACGGCGATTTGGGAAATCAAAATCCGCATGAGCTCGACAAGGCCCGCTGGGGCCTGGGCAAGCAGGAATTACCCCGAAAGGTCATCAGTCTGGGGGGCCGACTGGGCTACATCGACAATGGAGATGTGGCCAACAGCCAGGTGACCATCTACCAATGGGATGATGCCCTGCTGATTTCCGACGTCCGCGGCTTGCCGATCAAGTCTCCCGTGACGATGGGACTGAAAGGGACGCGACCATTTAATGGCGCGGCCAACATCTGGTACGGCACCGAAGGTTACGCCGTCGGGCCGAACTATACGTCGGGCGTGGCTTTCGATTACGACGGCAATGAACTGGGCAAGTGGAGCGGCGGCGCGTACCAGGCCCACTTCGCGAACTTCATAGACGCCGTTCGCAGCCGCAATCACGCTGACTTGCACCTGGATATCGAAGACGGCCATCTGTCGAGCGCGCTGGCGCATCTGGGAAACGTCTCGTACCGCCTGGGACAAGCCGTCGCCGAAGGAACGCGCCCCAGCCATTTCTCCAATGACCCGCATGTCACACAAACATTGGATAGTTTTGAAGCCCACCTGGCGGAAAGCGGCGTCGACTTCAATGCCACAAAGTTCTATCTGGGGCAGGAACTCTCGATCGATCCGAAAACGGAGCGGGCGTCTGACGAAGCGGCCAATCGGCTCTTCACCCGCGAGTACCGCCAGGGTTTTGAATTGCCCGTACCGCCCGTCGCTTGATCTCAATTTTCTAAGGGTCTGTGCGTGAAATCGGCCTTCGCTTCCCGGCCGGTGATGGTGCTGGTCTGATTGCCGGGCTCACTTCAATCGATTTCCTTTCTGCTGGAACAAGGCGAGCGGTGCGTGAGGGGTCGATAGGCAGGCTGCGAACCGCAGTTGACAAACCCTTTTTATTGCATATACAATTAAAGGCGTGAGAGATACGACCATGGATAAAGCGGCCCTCCCGGCGACCATCGACAAGATTGCCAGCAACTGCGTTGCTGTGCGGCTGCGGCTGTTGAACCGGGTCGTCACGAACCTTTACGACGACGCTCTACGACCGCTGGGGCTGAAAGTGAGTCAATTGAATATTCTCGTCGTGACAGGCAAGCTCGGCCTTGCCCGGCCGGCACAGGTGTGCAGCCTCCTTCAGATGGATGTCTCGACACTCTCTCGCAATGTCGAGCGAATGCGTGCAAAGGGCTGGATTGAAGTCGTCTCCGAGAGCGATGGTCGCACGCAGCCCTTCCGGCTGACGTCGCTGGGAATGCGACTGATTGAGCGTGCGACCCCTGCCTGGGAAGAGGGGCAGAAACGGGCCACACAGCTCCTCGGAAGAGACGGGATTGTGGCGATTACCAATGCCGCTGGAAAATTTGGCGTCCCGTGAAATGCCTGCGGTGTTTTTTTCATTTTATAGTTGTATATACAATAAAGGATCTCATGCAGCTCGCCGACCACCCCACCGTACGGCATTTCCATGAAACCAACCCCTCTCGTGTAAAAGGCAACAAAGCAAATCTGCTCGATGCCGACTGGCTCCGCAAACTGTGCATCGACAAGGGGGCCGATGACGCGGGACTGGTCGAGATTGGACGTCCGGCGCTCGATGACCAGCGCGAAGACTTGTTGCGCTTCTTTTCGCCTGCCAGAACTCTCATCAGCCTCGTCTGCCGGATGAATCGCGAACCGATTCGCAGCACCGCGCGCTCGGCTGCCAACCTCGAATTTCACCACACTGCCAATGAAGTCGACGATGTCGCACGAAAGATCGTCGCCGCCCTGGAGGCGCAAGGCATTCGGGCGGTGAACCCGGCCATGGGTTTCCCGATGGAGATGGACCGCTTTCCCGGGGAAAAGATGTGGGTCGTCTCGCACAAGCCGGTGGCTGTGGCCGCGGGGCTGGGAATGATGGGCATTCATCGCAATGTCATTCACCCGAAATTCGGCAATTTCATTCTGCTGGGAACAGTCTTGGTCGATGCCGAAGCCACGGCGTATGATCGGCCCATTGACTTCAATCCCTGCCTCGAATGCAAGCTGTGTGTTGCGGCCTGTCCGGTGGGAGCCATTCACCCTGATGGCCGCTTCAATTTCTCGGCCTGCTACACGCACAACTATCGTGAGTTCCTGGGCGGCTTTACAGATTGGGTCGAAAACGTTGCCGACAGCAATGACGCGCTCGACTACCGCCGGAAAGTCACCGATCAGGAATCGGCGTCGATGTGGCAGAGTCTTTCGTTCGGTGCGAATTATAAGGCCGCCTATTGTCTCTCTGCCTGCCCGGCCGGTGAGGATGTGATCGGCCCCTACCTCCAGAATCATTCGGGACATCTCCGGGATATTGTTCGACCGTTGCAGGAGAAGGAGGAAACCGTTTACGTCGTCGCCGAGTCGGACGCCGAAGATCACGTCACGCGGCATTTCCCAAATAAGACAGTCAAACGAGTCGGCAATGGGCTGCGACCGACGACGATCGGCGCGTTTGTGCGGGGGCTGTTTTTGACGTTTCAGCCAGGCAAGTCCGTCGGCCTCAACGCGATTTATCACTTCTCTTTCACCGGCAAGGAAGAAAAACAGGTAACGATTACCATTCGCGACCGCGCGTTGCATGTCGCCGACGGACATCACGGCACGCCCCATCTTCGAGTAACCGCCGACAGTCAGACATGGCTCGGCTTTCTGGCAAAGGAAAAGAGCTTGTTGTGGGCTTTGCTGCGCAGGAAGATTCGCCTCAGAGGCTCACCGAGGTTATTACAGGCTTTTGGCAAATGCTTTCCATCGTGATTGGCGGACGGCCCTTCATGCTGGTTCAGAAACGCTCTGAGAGGTGATCCGCAGAACGCGGCTTCGAGCGATGCGAAGACTGCCATTTCCCGCGCCGGCCAGTTACCTTTGCTGTTGCCAACTTCAATTGCGCACCACATTGACTTTAAAAACCGTGTTCGCCGAGGCTGCCAGACTTCCCGCATGCGATTTCACCTCATCACGTACAACATCCACAAGGGAATCGGCGGGGTCGATCGCCGCTACCAGCCCGAGCGAATCGTCGAGGCCCTCGAGCACTACCGCCCCGACATCGTTTTGCTTCAGGAAGTCGACGATGGGGTTCCACGCTCGCGCCATGACCGACAGGTCGACCTGTTGGGCGAGGCGCTCTCACTGCCGCACCGCGCCTATCAGGCAAACGTGCGGCTGCGCACAGGAACGTACGGCAATGCCATTCTCAGCCGCTTTCCGCTGACCAACGTCGAACACCTGGAATTGACGATTCCGCTGAAGAAGCGGCGGCGGGCGCTCGTGGCGCATTGTCGCGTCGAAGGCCGCGACGGGCACTCGCACGCCCTCCTGGTCATCAATTCACATCTCGGGCTGGCCGGCTTCGAGCGAAACATTCAGATTCGCCGCATCCTCGAAAGCGATGTTCTCCGTCGAACGCAGCACCAGACAGCCGTCATCATTGCTGGAGACATGAACGATGTGTGGCACGCCCAGGGACGCCGATTGTTCGCGCCGGCCGGATTTCAGGCTGCGCATGGACCGATCCGTACCTTTCCTGCCTCCCTGCCGCTCCGTGCGCTCGATCGCATCTATTTTCGCGGGCGGCTCGAGCTTCACGCCGCGCACGCATCGCACACCGCTGTCGCCCGCAGGGCCTCAGACCACCTCCCTCTGATCGCAGAATTTGAGATGACGTGACGTTCGTGGTTCTGCAGCGCACGATATGCTATCAAGGCAGGTGCGGGGCACGACACCCCTTCTCGACAGGAACGACGTAGACCAGCGCGAGTATGATGCCGTGCCATCGCGCTCCTGAAAAATCAAATGACGTGTCATCAAAAAGTATCCTTATGAAGTATCGTTCACACCTTCTCTGGCGAACGCCAGCAATTCTCTTGCTCGTCGTCTGGGCGATGTCACCGTCTGCCGCGCGCAGCGATGAGATCATTTACTCCGGTGCCGGAAGCTACGCCACCCGCGCGCCCGCGGGTACCGCGCAACCGCCGGCCCAAATCTTTCGCACTGACGCGGTAACAGGCCCCATACCGACGAATGATTGGTGGAGTTCGCTGGCCTGGAAGCCTTTTTCCGACACGACGTATCCCCATCCGCTGGCCATTCGCACTGTAGCTAAGGGCCTGCGGGTCTATTACCCCGGCCCGAACATCACGGCGAACAAGGCCGCCATCTTTGGGTTCATGGCCGATGGAACCGACGATTTCGTGATCGGCCACTCGGCAGTCGATGATTTCGCAGAATCCCGTGTCGACGGTTTCAGCGACTGGTTTGTCTCGACGCTATTTCAGGACAAAGACCATCGCCTGCGAACCAGCTTCGGCCACGGTTCGCCCTTCGTCTTCGCGACACTCGAAAAGGGTAACCCGACGCTCACGTTTCAGAAAGCGCCGAAGATCTGGAGCGGGTCGGCCAAAGACGCCATTTTGGGAATCTCGATCGAGAAGCGGCATTACGGACTCTTCGCCCCGACCGGGTCGACCTGGTCAAATCTGGCCGCGGCGAAGTGGATGGCAGACACGCACGAAAAGAACTATTTCGCGATCGCCGTACTCCCTGACGACAAACCCGATACGCTCGAACTCTTTGGCCGGTATGCCTACTCGCATGTCACCGACACGCGCGTGGCATGGAGCTACGATGAGAAGCGCTGTGCTGTCGAAACGACATTCGCATTCACCACGAAGAACTACGAGAGCCGCGCTCTCGGAACGCTCTTCGCCCTCTATCCGCACCAGTGGACGCACACCACCACAAAACTGCTCGACAAACAATACGCATCGGTCCGCGGGGCAATGAAGCTCGGCGAGGGAAATTCGTTCCGCACCGAGATGGTTTTTCCGGGCGTTCTGCCGGCGCTGCCGCTTACGCCCAATGTTGACAAGGTCATTCTCGCGGGGCTTCTCGCGAATGAAATCGCAGAGCCGGGGCGGCTCGTCAGCGATACGTACTGGCTTGGCAAACAACTCGGCAAATGGGCGACCCTCATTCCCATTGCCGAACAGGCCCACGATCAAGCGGCCGTCGCAGCGTTCACCGGGCGAATCCGTAAGTCGCTCGAGAATTTCTTCTCGGCCGCCGACGCTCGCGGAAAGCTCAAAGCGGCTGCTGAAGGGCTCTTCTACTATGACGCGAAGTGGGGAACGCTCATTGGCTACCCAGCCAGCTACGGCTCTGACGTCGAGTTGAACGATCATCACTTTCATTATGGATATTTTCTACGCGCGGCCGGCGAATTGGCGCGGCGCGACCCGGGTTGGGCCGCCGATGCGAAATGGGGTGGCATGCTCAAAATTCTCATTCGCGACATTGCCAGTCGCGACCGCCACGATTCGCAGTTTCCCTTTCTGCGCAACTTCGATCCTTACGCCGGTCATTCGTGGGCCAGCGGTCATGCGAAGTTTGGCGACGGCAATAATAATGAATCGTCGAGCGAAGCCGTCAATGCCTGGTATGGGCTCATTCTTCTCGGGGAGGCGACGGGCGATATGCCGTTGCGCGATCTGGGAGTGTGGCTGCTCACCACCGAAATCGCCGCCATCGACGACTACTGGTTTGACGTTACCGGCAAGTTTCATCACCCCGATTATCCTCCGTCGGTCGTGACGATGGTCTGGGGGGGCAAGGGGGCCAATGGCACGTGGTTTTCCGCGAATCCAGAAATGGTTCACGGCATTAACTGGCTCCCCATCACGGGGGCCTCTCTTTATCTGGGGCGGTATCCCGATTATTGCGAAAAGAACTACGCCGCGCTCGTGGCCGAAAACAAGGAAGAAGATGAACGCCAGGCCGGGCAATCGGGCAAGCCTCTCGTCAACATCAATGGGACTCATTGGGACGCCTGGGCCGATCTGATCTGGATGTACCGCGCCCTGAGCGACCCCCATGACAGCCTGACCCAATTCAACGCCCGCCCATCCCATTTCAAACCCGAAGAAGGGAATTCGTTGGCCAACGCCTACGTCTGGATTTCGGCGCTCGACGATCTCGGCCAGGTCGATCGCAGCGTGACGGCTGACACGCCGTACTACGCCGTCTTTCGGAAAAACGGTCGGCGCACTCATGTGGCGTACAACTTCGACGCGAAGCCGCGCACCATAACATTCTCGGATGGCATCCGGCTGACCTGTCCGCCGCAGGCATTCGGGGGGAAATAATGTTGCCCGGCGCCGGCATGGCGGTTACGCACAGTCCTCGTCACCTGCCCGGCGCCGCGCCGTGCCAAAGTTCTTTCGCGAAATTGAATGTTTTGCACTGCTGGTTACGACCCTCGCAGCTGTCTATCCAGCCCGACGGGCCGCGTGCGTCGACCCCGTCGCCGCGCTGCGACATGAATAACGCCCCTGAGAACCGCGATGGAACGGGCGTCGCGCCCTTGCGATACACCCTCGCATTGCCTGGGGCTCGCCGAAATTTTGCGGGCGTCAAGGGAAAAACGATGGCGAGCGGCGCCGCTTGAATGCGAAAGGTGGCGTCGCGCGCGACGGGAAGCATATAATGAAATTTTACCGAAATCATTCAGCTGTCTGTTGAAAAAAGGGTCACGATCCATGTCGACGTCTGAATCCGCGCCATCGCCCGGCGAAGCATCGCCACAGGAACTGAAGCTGGCGCTCAAGGCCTTCAAAAAGCGTCTCAAACTGACGCGTCTCGATGCCGATTCACGGCTCGGGGTGGGCCCGTTGAGCAGTGGATCAACCTGGGGAATTGTCGCCATCATGCCCCCCAATCAGTACCCGCGCTCGGTGTGGGAGGAGCTGGTCAAACAGGGCAAGCTGAAGCATGCCAGCCAGGGAATGTATTCGCTCGTTGCGGAATAGCGATGACAAAAGCGGCGGGCGCATTGATTCAGGCGGCGTTCCGCATTGGGGGCTTTTCGTATTGCGCCATCTTCCAGGGTTCGGCCAGATACGACCTTAGCGTATTGATGAACGCCGCGGCTTCGTAAATGTTTACCATCCGATGGTCGAATCGAATGTAGAGCGGCGCTTGCCGACGGATGACGATGTCGCCATCGATGACCACCGGGCGCGGTTCAGAAGCCCCCAGGGTCACGTTCACCGAATAAGAATTCATAGGCAGACAACTCGGCTTAAATGAGATCAGTGGAGGGGCGCCTCGGAACCCCAGGTAGTTGACGAACGCATTGCCGCCGTTCAACTCTTGCTGCGCCATCAGAACCGTGGGTACGCGCCACCGATTTGCGATGACGAATGCCATCCAGGCCATTGTGTGAAGCGACCGCAGGTGAATGCGACGTCCCACCGCCCCCAAGGCTCGCCTGAGAAGCCCTGCGCTCTGGCGCGTCTTTTCGGCCTCAGCCACGCGCACCGCCTTATCTCGCGCCTCGCTCCAGAATCGTTGAGAGATCTCTGCCAGAGACAATTCGTCGGCGCCGCGCAGAAAAACGCTGTCTACCTCGCCCGCGCGGGTCTGCATCATTGGCATAATGACGTTGACGGTCTTGTACTGATAGACGCGGTTCCAGATCACCCGGCGGTTCATTTTCGGATGCTGTTTAAGGCTTTGAGCGACCGCATTTACCAGAACGTGCGCCGGCGACACCATCAGCTCATGGCTTTGGCGGCATTCCACCAGGAATTTCTCAAGCGGTTCCGTCTCAACCGTCGTTCCCCACACGATCATGGGATCCCACACCGAAGTTCCGGTTCCCAGATAGACCGTATTGACCCATCCCAATTCCTCAAGCGGAACAGGTTTTGCAAAAGTATCCCAATACACAACAACGGCGCTCCTCAATTTTTGATCACGCAGGTTTGCATTCGTCGCTGCACCCCCGGGGCGCAAAAAGACTGACTGACTCAAGCTGCCTGAACTTCTCGCGCGCCTTCCAAGCGGCTGGCGATCAGGCCGGCCAGTGTGGTCGGGGTGCGAAATACCGTGGTATTGAGGTCTGAAAAATCAAGCCGTACTCCGAGACTTGTTTCGATGAAAACCAGAAGGTCCATCATGGTCAGGGAATCGATGCATCCGGCTTCGAAAAGTTCGGTGTCGGCCTTCAATGTCGTCTGGCCGGTCACCTGCCGCAGGAATTCAACGAGGCGGTTTTCGATCGAAATGTCATTCATGGTTTTGCCTGTGGTAAAAAGGACAAAATTCGATTCGAGGCCAGAGCGCGTCTGGAAACCGCCGACTCGGCCGCCAGCCGCGACAACAGC
>JAYTRB010000039.1:0-12109 GCA_043746425.1 Planctomycetia bacterium | reverse complement strand
GCAATGAAAGCAAACGCGTAATTTCCGCAAATGCGACGACGCCCCTAGGGAATACCGTTCGCATTGGCCTGCCACCCGCTCGGGCCGTTGTAGGCCGATCGCGTCAGGCGGAGCCTGACCTACTTCAACTCGAGCAGCACAAGTTGCTCTCGAAGGCCCTGGGAACGCGCCAGGCCGACAATGAAACGATGGAACGGCTCAGCCAGGCGATCTTCAAAGCGACGGCCTCTCAGGCCGCCGAAGTGGCGGCGGCCGCACTGGCCGAAGGATTCTCAATAGCCACCGTCGGCGAAGCGATTTCAGTCGCCGCCAACCAGCTCGTCCTGCGTGATACCGGTCGCCCGGCAAAATATGCGTCGAAAGAAAAGCCGGCAGGAAGCGTTCACGGCGATTCGATCGGGGTTCATGCCTGCGATACTGTCAATGCGTGGCGGAATATGTCGCTGATCAGCAACCAGAGGAATGCGGTCGCTTGCCTGATCCTCGCGGCGTACCAGGTGGCGAATGACCGCACAGCACGGGGCGACGATTTCGCGACCTACACGGCGTATCCAGTCGCCGAACATTTTGAAAAGCTCAGTGGCACGTCACCTGCCGAACTTCTCAAGGAAGCCGAGGTGGCGATTCGCGAAAACGATGAGGCTCGGGCCTGTGCGTCCGTGGCGTGGTATGCCGAGTCGGCCCAGTCGGCTCGTCCGCTGTTTGATTTGATGCTGCAGTACGCCATCAGCGAAGACGGCGCATTACACGGAGAGAAGTACTACCGGACGGTGACCGAAGAATTCGCCTCGACCCGCCCGGAATTCCGCTGGCGACAGCTTGTGGCGTTGGCCCGAGTGACGGCCAGCGAATACGGCCAGCCCGCGCCCGGTATCGCCGAGGCGATCGGTTTGCTGGGTGCGTAGAAGCGGGCTACCCAGCACGCTCGAAAATGCGAACCGCAGAAAAGGGCAGGCTCACAGGTGCGGGGGCACCATCACAGGAGCGGGCTCAGGGTTCCGTCTGGCGAATGGAATGTGACAGGATGGCTCCCGAAAGCCATGGGCGCATACTGCTCGGGGGCCAAGATGGCGTTGGTCATCGCGATCGTTCGCACGGAACGCTGAGATACGACGACCGGGCCGCCCGGAAGAATCGCCCGAAAATTCGGCCGGCGACGCTTTACAGTGGCGGCATTCGGCGGTTCCGGCGCGCGACACATTGATTTCGAGTGCGGCCTACCTAAAAGAAGGACAGGCCGCGAACGGGAGTGGATGGGAATCGAACCCACCTGGCGCCTTTGCAGACGCCACACCGGGTTTGAAGCCCGTGGCGGTCACCAGAGCCGCGTACACCCCCGATATTGCCAAAAAGTCATTCTATCCGTTGATTTCCTGGCATTCCACCGTGAATTCGGTTTTGTTCCTGGCCGTGGCTGGCACTTTCAGTTGGGCACTTTCAATCAAGAATTTGGGAGTTTATGCCGATCGTAATGAAAAGTAGGGATGCTCTGTCCGAAACGGAAGTAGGGGATTATCCGATGAAAGAGACTCGAACTGTGCCCGGTACGACCGCAAATTCCGGGATCCTGCGGCTCACTTGCCTGATCCTGGCAACAACGGCCGGTTGCTTTGCGGGGGGCGGCTGCAGTGTCAGTAAGGAAGTTCGGCAGTCGGCCTTTGATGCCGCCATGACCGACATTCCGAACGAAATGCAGAAAATCAGCATTCCGCCGTATCGGGTTGAAGCCCCTGATATTCTACTGATTGAATCGGTGAATAACATCCGGCCGCTAAGCGATACGCTGCGGGCTGGTGACGAGCTGATGATTCGAGCCAGCAACACGCTGCCGATTGATCCGATGGGGGATCCGGTGCAGAATGATTTCAAAACGATCAATGGCATGTATCGCCTGCAGACCGACGGAACGGTTGATCTGGGGCCGGAATATGGGTCGGTTGTGGTGGACGGCCTGACGCTCAAAGAAGCCAAGGGGGCCGTCGATAAACATCTGCGCGACGAGGCGGGACTCGCTGATCCGAAAGTTGCCGTCTCGTTGCCCAACGTCAATGGCAAGCAGCAGATTTCGGGTGAGCACCTCATTCGTCCCGATGGAACGGTCCAATTGGGAGTCTATGGCAACGTGTACGTCAACGGCATGACGCTCGACGAAGTCAAGACTGCTGTGGAAGCGTACCTGTCGAAATTCATTCACAACCCCGAAATGTACGTAGACGTTCTGGCTTACAACAGCAAGGTGGTCTATATCATCAGTGACGGCGCCGGCAGCGGCGAGTCGGTAGTGCGTGTGCCGTATACCGGCAATGAAACGGTTCTCGATGCCATGTCGCAGGTGGACGGGCTTTCGGAAGTGGCTGCCAGGAATAACATGTGGGTGGCCCGTCCGGGGCCGCAGGGCAGCCCGGCCGCCCAGAAAATGTATGTCGATTGGCGCGGGATTACGCAGGACGCCGTGGTGGCAACCAATTATCAATTGCTTCCCGGCGACCGAATTTATATCAAGGCCGACCCGCTCATTACGGCAGACAGTGTCATCGCCAAGATTACGACTCCCATCTCGCGAATGTTCGGATTTACTCTGTTGGGTAACGGGACGGTTAAATCGCTCAAGAGTGGTGGCTTGGGCGGCGGATTCTTCTAAGCGACGTAGCGTTCTGTATGCGGCCGCGTTCTGGCAAGCTGCCTGACTCTAACGGATAGAGAAATAAAATGGGCGGACGGAAATGTGGTTGCACGCCGGAAGATGCATGGGTTACAATAACGAAGTGGTGAGTTCTTCGGACTTGGTTTCTCCTGAAGGGGAGGAAGAATGATGCGCAGACTGACATTGGGAACATTCGCGCTCGTTGCCGTTCTGGTCGTGACCGACCGTGAGGCGTTTGCCCAGATGGGGATGCCAGGCATGCCATCGATGATGCCGTCGATGGGCGCCGGTGGTCGTCCGCAGCGCAAGCAGAGGCGCAGCCAGGCTCCGGTGCTCAGCCCGGCACTCAATATGGTTCCAGGGGTTGCAACTTCATTTGAGGGTCAGTTCCTGCTGCGACAAGTTCCTCAGGAAAGCGCCATTCAGGCGGCTGCTCAGAACGCGAAGAATTTCAACCGGTTGCAAAACCAGGCAAATCAGCAGGAATCTCAAATTAAGAGCGGCCTGTCGAAGACGGGTCACACGTCACAGTTTATGAATTACCACAGCTACTACGCCTTGGGCGGAGCCGGCGGTGGCGGTGGACGACGACGTTAACAGTTTGAACGGCCCGCGCTGAGTCGCGTGCTGTTCCGCCTTGAGCCTTTTGAACTCGAGACGACAATCAGGTTAGTCACAGCCAAGGAGCGGACTGTGTTAAATTCCAGGGATTTGGTGATCGGTACGCTGCTGGGGGCGATCGTCGTGTCGCTGTCTGGAAGCGAATCCAAAGCAGGGTTCTTCGACTTTTTCAGTCCCAGGCGCCCCGCGGCAACAACTCGGCGGGCGCAATCGCCCGACCCGGCCTTCTCAGCCCCTGGCACGCCGGTGCCGGTCTACCATCAGACGGGCAACGCGTATGGAGTAACATCCTACGATTCCTGCGGGCCGACGGGTTGGGGATACGATTCGTCGCCCTGTTTCAATTGCGGCGAACTCGATCACGACCAGAAGTGCCTCCGGAATTTTCGAAAGAAGTGGGGCCAGACCTGGTATCCGCGGGTCTCTCCCTACTGTCAATCGGGCTGGGGCTGGACTCAACCCTGCTGGCGCCGCATGTCCGACAATTACAATTGCCCGCGGCCAGAGGCTCCCGCGCCGATATCTAGCCCGACGATCACTTCGCCCGCTCCTGTTGCGGAACCAATGCCCCCCGAACCGCCGCCAGAGCCGAGCACTACGGCAGTAAGCCGGTCGCGGTCGAGTCTCGCAAACCGCGCGGCCGGGTTCCAGCGGCGCGTTTCCCCCGTCGCTGAACCGGTTGTAAAGGTCGACCAGAAGGTGGCGCCGGCTCAACCTCAAGCCACACGATTTACCAGCTTCGCCGAGACGATTGAACTCGAAACGGATGCCGACGACGAAGCCGATCAAGCGGACGCTACCGAAAGTTCGGAACCGGCAGAAGCCGCAGAAGCTGCCGATGATACCCTGGAGTCGCGGATGGAAGCCGCGGAACTAGACCCGCCGGCCGATGATGATGTTGACGATTCAACGCCGCCCGCCATCGAAGAATGATGGCTCCTGTTTAGCTGGTCTCCGATACTATAGAAGACATTTGTCCTGAAAAGCGAGAGTACCCCGGCAGCATTGAGCCAGCCGGGGCACTTCGTTTCTTTGGGCTCTTTCGCTGGTTGCGGGGCCGTTTCCGCCCTGGTGGGCCGGCCTTGTGTTACCGCCGCATTCTGGTATTCTCGTGGTTCGTTTTTCGTGCTTCTTGCCGCCATAGCTCAGTTGGTAGAGCGACGCTTTCGTAAAGCGTAGGTCCAGGGTTCGAGTCCCCGTGGCGGCTTTTTCAGAACACTCGCAACTGACACAACACCCCCAATCGGGACGAAAACGGCCGCCGTTGGCGGTTGTAATTATGTCAGCAGGTCTGCGACGACGTCGCCCGCAGGAACGACCCGGTAGGGGCGGTTCAACGGGTCGCGAAACTCTCCGTCGTGCCGAATTCCCAAGGCATGATACATCGTCGAAACGATATCACCAGGAACCAGCGGATTCGAGGCTGGAAATGCACCGATCGTGTCGCTGGAGCCGTAGATGAAACCGGACTTGAAACCTCCTCCGGCGAGCATCAGGCTGTAGCAGAAATTCCAATGATCACGTCCGGCATTGTTGGCGTTAATCTTCGGCGTTCGGCCGAAGTCGCCCAGCACGGCCACGAGCGTTCGCCCCAGCATCCCGCGATCGACGAGGTCGGTCATCAGGCTCGAATAGGCCGCATCGAATTGCGGTAAAAGTCGAGTTTTCAGACTCTGGAAGTTTCCTCCATGCGTGTCCCAGGTGGCATTGGCATCGGGTGCCCACGAGATGGTTACGAATCGCGTTCCCGCCTCGATCAATCGCCGTGCCAACAGCGTGCTCTGGCCGTAGATGTTGCGCCCATACGAGTCGCGCAATTCGGGCGTTTCTTCTGACAATCGAAAAGCGGCCTGCGTGCGTTGCGAGGTCAGCAGATCCATCGCCCGCGCTTGCATTCGATCCATCTCGCCAATGACCGAGTTGCCTGTCGCGCCGGTCGGGGCGGCCGCGATTTGCCGGAAGAGCCCCTGCCGGGCTTCCAGCCGACGCATTGGCACGTCCGTTTGCAGTGTCAGATCGGGAACGCCGAAATCGGCTGCATTCGGATCTTTCAAAATAAACAAGGGATCAAAAGAATGCCCGAGAAGCCCCCCGAAAAAGCCGGGCTGCGGCGGACCGCCGGCCCCTTCTTTCGTAATATACGGCAGATGCACTTGCGAGAGAGCATCGGCTGTCGTCGGGCGGAATTTCTGGACAATCGCTCCTGGACTGGGATAATCTGTCGGAAGCGTACCGCCGCCAATTTCACCCCGGTCGTGCCCGGTCAGCGAGGTGTAGACGGCAGCGGCGTGAGCATTATTGACACTGTGATGCATCGAACGAACGATTGTCACCCGATGCGCGTGTTGCGAGAGCCGCGGCAGGTGTTCCGACAGGAAGTACCCAGGCAGCGACGTCGAAATCGGTTTGAACTCGCCCCGAATGCCATCGGGCGCATTGGGCTTCATGTCCCACATGTCCAGATGGCTGGGTCCTCCATCGAGGAAGATCAAAATGCAGGCATCGGCCGAAGTGCGGAGGGCTGCCGGCGATTCTTCAGCCGCCCATAGTGTCGGGAGCGAGATTCCGGCTCCCGCCAGACCTAATGTGCCCAGATGCAGCACCCTTCGGCGCGAAATGAGCTGGCGATTGAATCCCGCTGCAATGTGGTGATTCGAGGCAGTCTTGGCCACGGGATGCGTACTCCGGGGTCGTGAAATCAGCAGACTGGAAATCGGCAGCTTGGCCATCAGCCGTGTAGGTCGGTCGCAGAAGTCGGAAGCGACGAGGCGGTGGGAAAATGAGACAATCTTTCAATCATCTCATACTCTATAGGTAACACATGATTGATGCGATTGCAATCGCCGATTTCCACGACTTCACAGAGTCACAGAGATCGAGATCGTTTTCGTCGCCAGAGACATGCCCCGTTCAGGAAGGGGGAGAGGCATCGGCTGGAACTTGTGCTTCGTCTTCGCTCATCGAACGTTCTGGTTGCTCGAATGCGGCCGGGGTGAGTTTATTTCGCGGAATCTCAAACTTCAACAAACGGCAGTCGAGCGGCCCGTTGTTCAACTTGATCTTTTGCGTTGCTGTCAGGGTAATGTGCCGCGCCAGGTTAAGGTTTCCGGCCATGATGAATACTTGCCAACCCGCATATCGTTCTTTGAGTACCGCGCTCATCTCCTCGTAAAGTTCTTGCAGTTCAGATTCCTGGCCCAGGCGTGTTCCGTACGGCGGATTAGTGACTACGAATCCTGGTTGTTCGGTCGGAGGCTGCAGCGCGCCGAATTGCCGTACGCCGAATTGAATGAAGTCTGCGACGCCGGCCCGACGGGCATTGTCCTGAGCGATGTTGATGACATCGGGATCAGAATCGGTCGCGAAAAACTGGCCGCGCGGGGCCGCCAGTTTTTGCTTGCGGGCATCATCGACAATTCGTTGCCATGCCTTGCCATCGAATTCGGGCCAGCGCTGGAATGCAAACGAAGGCCGCGCCAGGCCCGGCGCGATGTGCATGGCTTTCATGGCAGCTTCGATCGCCAGTGTTCCCGATCCGCACATCGGATCGAAGAACGGGGCGCAGTCGTCCCACTTTGTCAGGTCGATAATCGCCGAGGCGAGCGTTTCCTTAAGCGGCGCCGTCGTCGAGCGGATGCGATAGCCCCGTTCGTGCAAACTTGACCCGGTAGCATCGAGGCTGAGCGTGCAACGTCCGCCCGCAAAATGGGCATGTACGAGAATGTCGGGATTTTCCTTGTCGACATTGGGACGCGCACCCTGCTCCCGCCGAAGCCGATCGACGATAGCGTCCTTGATTTTCAAGGCGGCGAACATCGAATGGTTGATTCCCTGCGGCTCGGGTTTGCTCGCTGAAAATCGGCCACGGGCGGGTTTGTCGCGCCGTTCTGGCGGACGGGACTGGCTACTCTCTGCCCGGCTATTCTCGGCACGGGCATGCTCGGCCCGGCCAGCGGCACCCTCGATGGTGGCATGCACTGCCAATGTTTTGGCGGGATCGAGAAAATCCTCCCAGCGCACACGCCGCGTTTGCGAATAGAGCATTTCGGCGTTCTGAGACGCAAAATCTCGCAAGGGGCGCAGAATGCGCGATGCGGTTCGCAACCAGAGGCTGGCGCGATACAGCAGTTCGATGTCTCCCTCGAAATGGACACCACCGAAAACAGCGCGGACGTTTTGTGCTCCGAGTTGTTCGAGCTCGGCCGCGGTAACAATCTCAATGCCTCGGGCCGAAACAGCGAAGTATTTGTGGATCATGCGATGCAGACTTTGATTTCAATGTGTTTTGCGGTGAAGCGCAGAAGAACCCGTCTGCCACTCCGCGCCCGGTCGCGCCAGCGTGCAGGGCAGCTCGTATGACAAAGAGGACCACGAACTCCCCCTGAGTCTTGGCGGGGCGGCAGCGCTTCGCCAAGGAAACGCACTCCCGTAGCGGGTCGCGGTTAAACAATTCTTATGTTAGGGTTCAGGCGCAGGAACCGCCATGCCGTTTCATCAATCCATGAGGTAATTGCGGAACTTTTCCCCTGTCAAACCCGTCTAACGAGCAATCCTTACGCAGGGTGGGTTGAGCGAGCGCAAGTCCAACGTGTGCCGCCGCAAGCGGATTTTGTGCTGGAATGTCGCCCAAACGATCGTTCGGATAATCTGCCAGCAAAAGGACTCAGTAGCCGATCTGACTCGACACACCCTGCCCGAATCGAGCTATCGTCGACGCCCATTCCAAGGAAATTCCATGAATTTCAATCGTCTCGCGCTGTCAGGCGCATTGGCACTGGCAATATTTTCGATGTGGTCGTCGGCTGACGAAAGGCCGCCTGCTGAAGCCCGGCGCAGCGATTCTCAAAAGGCGTTGAGCTCTGGCAATTACAAGCTTGCGTACGATGGGCTTCGCGAACTGGCCCTCGACCCAAAGGACGACAGATTGAAGGTCGCCAACGATCTTCAGACTGGAATATCCGCCCTCGAACAACTCGGACGGATCGACGAAATCGACGACTTCCGCGAAGCGGTCATCAAGGTTCATGGGGCAAACTGGCTGCTGCTGGATGCGGCCGCCCAGTCGTACATCACAGTTGTTCACCAGGGGTTTATCGTCGCGGGAAAGTTTTATCGCGGGGGCCGCCGCGGCGGCGGAAAATATGTCAACGCCGCTAATCGCGATCGCGTACGGGCACTGCAACTCATGCAGGCGGCCTTGCCAATCGCGATAAAAGACGAAGACCGAACTGCCGTCGCGAAGTTGCACCTGCGTTTTGCGGGAACCCTTCTGGCAGAGGGCGGTTTCCACGAAGCGTGGCGGCTACAATCGCTCAGCAATCTGAGACAGCTTCCCGACTATGATGAGGGGTATGTCGGTTACGGCGGCACGAACCTGGGCGCTCCTGTCGATGCCGCTGGCAACCCGGTGGTATATTCCGTTCCCAAATCCTATGAGGCGGCCCAGTCGGACGGCGAGCGCTGGCGCTGGCTCTTGTCGCAGGCGGTCGAGATCGATCAAGCGCTTTTAAATGAAGCTCAATTGACCCTGGCGAATTTCCTGCGAAGTCAGTTCGGTGTTCAGACCCTGGCCCGCTTTGGGGTCTGGGGCGGTGGCATCGGCGAAGCTCTCGACGAAACATCGAAAGACGACAGCGGCACTTTCGCTCTGCACACTCTTTCGGACGAAGAGACAATCGCGCGGCTGGCGACGGGCATCAAGCGCTTCAGGCTCGCCGACGAATTCAACTTCATCAAGCTCTATCAGCAGATCGCTTCGCGTAATAAAAGCCCGCTGGTCGATCAGGCGCTTGACGCATTAGCGCAGATTTTTGAAGACCGCCGACAATACGTCAAAGCCGCCGCCGCCTGGAAGCGGGCCATCGCCACAGATAGGCCCCAAGACAACGATTACCGAAAGACGCGACTCGAGCAGGTCGTCGGTAACTGGGGCCGATTTGAAACGGCGCAGACACAGCCGGCCGGAAAAGGTGCGACTGTCGATTTCCGGTATCGGAATGCTACGCAGGCGTCGTTTGAAGCATGGGAGGTTGACACTGCCAAACTTCTCACCGACGTCAAAGACTATCTCAAGAGCAGCCCCAGGCAACTCGACTGGAGCAAATTGAATATCGCCGACATCGGGTCGCGGCTCGTGCAGCAAAACGAGACGCAATATATTGGCCCGCGGGTTGCAAGCTGGGAGCTCACGCTCAAACCCCGCGCCAACCACGTCGATGACAGAGTAACGGTGGCAACGCCGCTGCAAAAGCCAGGCGCCTATCTGGTGACGGCGAAGCTCCCGGGTGGAAATGTAAGCCGGATTATCCTGTGGGTCGCCGACACGGTGATTGTCAAGAAGCAGCTCGCCGACAAATCGTATTTTTATGTGGCCGACGCCGTATCGGGAATGCCGGTGCCGAAGGCCACTATCGAATATCTGGGATGGAAGCAGATTCAGGTTCAACCCAATAAAAACGATTATAAAGTCGTCACGACGAATTTCGCCGAGTTGACCGACAAGGACGGGCAAGTCCTCGTCGACCAGAAGCACCTGCCGCAAGACCACCAATGGCTGATCATCGTCCGCTCTGAAGGGGGGCGGTTTGCATACCTGGGATTTACAGGCGTCTGGTACAACCGATCGCAGGACGAACTTTATAACCAGACAAAGGTTTTCACGATTACCGATCGACCGGTCTACAGGCCCGAACAGGTGGTCAAGTTCAAGTTCTGGATCGAACACGCCCGCTACGACCAGACTGACACTTCAGAATTCGGCAATCGCCAATTCACCGTGCAGATCAATAATCCAAAGGGCGAAAAGACGTTTGAAAAGGTCTTTACCACCGACGAGTACGGAGGAATTGACGGCGAGTGTCCTCTCCCCAAAGGGTCTGCGCTGGGGGTGTATCAACTCCTGATCGCCAACCAGGGGGGTGGGAATTTTCGTGTCGAAGAATATAAGAAGCCCGAGTTCGAGGTGCGCGTCGAGGCCCCGAAGGAGCCCATAACCCTGGGCGAGAAGATTCAGGTCACGATTCAGGCAAAGTACTTTTTCGGAGCGCCCGTCACGAAGGCCAAGGTCAAGTATAAGGTGCTGCGCAGCAGTCACAACGGCACCTGGCATCCGGCAGGCCCGTGGGACTGGTTCTACGGCCGCGGGTATTGGTGGTTTGCCGCCGACTATGCGTGGTTTCCCGGGTGGAAAGACTGGGGCTGCCGCCGTCCGATTCCTGAGTGGTGGCGCCGCCCGCAACAGCCCCCTGAAGTCATTGTCGAAAACGAAGTTCCTGTCGGTGAAGATGGAATCGTCAGGGTCGAGATTGACACGTTGCCCGCAAAAGAATTGCACGGCGACAGCGATCATCAGTATTCGATCACGGCCGAGGTCGTCGACGAATCGCGGCGAACGATTGTCGGTACAGGAAACGTGCTCGTGGCCCGCAAACCGTTCAAGGTTTTCGCCTGGGTTGAACGCGGATATTACCGTGTGGGCGACGACGTCGAGGCGCACTTCCAGGCCCACACGCTCGATCAGAAACCTGTGCCGGGAAAGGGCGTTATGACGCTCTACGGCATTTCATATAACGACAAGAACGAGCCGGTCGAAAAGGCAGTCGAGAACTGGAATCTCGACACCGACGAACGGGGCCATGCTCGGCAGCAATTCAAGGCGGCGCAAAAGGGACAGTACCGGTTGTCGTACAAACTGACTGACTCTCAGGGGCACACGATCGAAGGGGGCTATGTGTTCGTGGTGCGCGGTGAAGGTTTCGACGGGCATGAATTCCGCTTCAATGACATCGAACTGATTACCGACAAGCGCGAATATGCGGCGGGTGAAACGGTGAAGCTGATGATCAACACCAATCGTGCCGGTGGGACCGTCGTCCTCTTTCTGCGGCCATCCAACGGAATTTATCTAGCCCCGAAGATCATTCGGCTGGACGGAAAAAGCACGGTGGAAGAAGTGGCCATCGGGCAGAAGGACATGCCCAATTTCTTCATCGAGGCCTTTACGATCGCCAGCGGCAGGCTGCACACCGAACTGCGCGAAGTGGTTGTCCCTCCTGAAAAGCGAGTGGTGAATGTTTCGGTCCTGCCGTCGCAAGAGGAATACCGCCCCGGTGCGCCTGCAAAAGTAAGATTGCAACTGAGCGACTCGACCGGCAAACCGTTCGTCGGTTCCATCGTGCTATCGATCTATGACAAAAGCCTGGAATACATCTCAGGTGGCAGCAACGTCGCTGAAATCCGCGAGTTCTTCTGGAAGTGGCGGCGCATGCACCGCCCGCACACTGAATCGACGCTCGACCGCTGGTTCTTTAATCTGCTGAAAAGCGGTGAAATCGCGATGGCGAACCTGGGCGTCTTTGGCGATCAGGTTGTCGAGGAAATGCGTAACGCTGCCATGCCCCAGGCCATGCTCTCGAGGCAGAAGAGCAGCCGCGGTATGGCTGCTCCGGCGGGAGCGGCACACGCAGTGGGGGGCGTCGCGCGCCTCGACAAGTCGGACAAGGCCGCCGCCTCATTCGAGGCAGGCGTCGAAGAACAGGCAGCCAGCGGCGCCGGGCCGGCCTTAATTCAACCGACGGTCCGCAAAAACTTTGCGGACACCGCTTTCTGGGCCGCTGCAATTCTTACTGATAGAGACGGGAAGGCTGAAATCGCACTCGACATGCCCGAGAACTTGACAGGCTGGAAGGTGAAGGCCTGGGCTCTGGGACATGGCACGAAGGTGGGGCAGGGAGAGGCCGAAATCGTCACCCGCAAGAACCTGCTCGTCCGTCTGCAAGCCCCACGCTTTTTCGTCGAAACCGATGAAGTCGTCCTCTCGGCCAACGTTCACAACTATCTCAAAAC
>JAYTRB010000038.1:0-4128 GCA_043746425.1 Planctomycetia bacterium | reverse complement strand
CAATACCCGATGGACGAACAGATAATCGAGAGGGCCGATGACCGCGACATACAGCAAGAACAGCCCCATGACCCACCAGTACGACGGACGTCGTACCTCTGGAAAGTCTTCATTCGTCTGCTGAAACTGGGTCGCTAAATCGGTGACACCCAGGTGTGTCAGCTGCCGGTTGAGCTTCGGGGCAGCATCTTTGCCTGAGGCCGAAGACCTGCGCGCCAGTTTCTGCAAAACGGCCGGCAATGCCGGCCAGTTCGCCAGCGGGGGCGTGTCGATGTCAACCGCGATTACAGTCACCCGGCCGAACCCGTACGCGACGCTGGCCACCAGCGGCTGCGGACTGGTTGCATCGCGCACGATCACGTTCGCCGCCGGCAGTCTGGCGAGCCGCGCGGCCGGCACCGGTCGCGAAAAGGTCAGCGGCGCGTGCTGGCCGGCGAAGGCCTCAAGCGTCGACGATTGCCGCAGCACCCACGGCTTATCGACTTTCTCGACAACGATCGGTTCGATCAATTTCGCCAACGGCGATTCTGGGAAAGCGGCTGCCTCACTGCCAATCGAAATCAGCAGGTGCCCCCCATTTCTGACCCAGTTTCGCAGCAAGGCTTCGTGTTCGGGCGAGATCTGTGTCAGTGGAGAATCGCCCGTGTCGGGCTGCTTTGCCGTCAGTAAGATGAGCAACTCCACCGACTGCATGGCTCGCCAATCAGCGGGAAGAGCATCGCAGGTGGCGAAATGGGCCAGTTGCGGTTCAAGTCCTGGATCGAGATTCTCAAATGCCGCCATTCGGTCAGAGTCATCGTCGAGGGGGGGATTCTCGAGAAGAGCGGCGCTTCCCAGAGCGACCCACAGGCGACGATCGAAACGAACTGCAGGACGAAGGTCGGCATGCAGAGAATTCGTCGCGCGGAGGTGCCGACTGGCCAGCGTCTGCCCTTCGGAATCGAGTATCCGAACGTGCAGTTCGCCATTCAACCGGCCGGTGCGGAAGCAGGCTTCGAACCGCACCGGCGTGTTCGCCTTCACGTCGACCGGCTGGCTGGGAAGAGACGTCAGATTATCGTCAGAGTCGGGAGTTTCGACGACAATCGTAACCTGGCGGTCGTCGACCGACTGAAAGGTGACCCACAGCGGAGTCCACTCGCCAATCTTATAGAGCCCCTGAAAACCAACTTCAATTTTGTGCAACGAAACGGCCGAATCAGGGAGTGCCGCCCCGCGTGCATGGACTGGCGACAGGCTGCTTGCGAGCGCGAGCAACCCCGGCAGCAATAAGCGGACGACACTATGATGGAATTCTGAAATGGGAGGACGGGGCAAATTCAAAGCGGGCCTGAAACGGGTTTGCGAGAAGCAAGACATACATCTTTTAGCCGATAGATGGCCGTGAAACAATGTGGCCACAGGCATTGCTGCGGTCGCCTGGCCCCGGAGAAATCGGCTGGTTCCCCATTATCTTACGTCATGGCCCACCGATTCTGCTGGAAATGCGATTCACGGCTTTTCGCTCATGTCGCATTGGCAGACGAATTGCCCGCATCCGGGACAGCCGCGCCCATATTTTTCAATGACCGCCTGTTCGAGGTCGATCTGGGCCACGTTCGCGATTGTTGCCAGCCAGGCCAGAACATCGGCGAATTCGCGGGCCAATGCGGCGCGATCTCCCTCGCGAAGGGCGGCCGCCAGCTCACCCACCTCTTCCATCAGCCACATGAATGTCCCGTCGACGCCGCGGGCTTCGTCTTTCGACGAATACATCGTTCTGATCAGCGACTGAAAGTCGGCCAGAGACATCGATCGGGAATCGTTCGCAGGCACGTGAGACATGATGCTTTCTTGTTGGGCGTCGCTTCGTTCATTCCAGTTCATTACGCAATTTCAGTGCGGCCTCGCACCCCGGCTCGCGCTCGAGCAACTTTTCGAGACGCCCCACCGCGGCCTGTTTCTTCCCGGCCGCGGCCTCGGCCCGCGCCAGCTCAACTTCGATTTCAGACTCGTCGGGCTTCAATTCCAACGCGATCGTCCATTCCTCGACCGCTTTCGCATATTCCTTGAGCCCGACATGGCTCTGCGCCAGCAGGCGATGAGTCTCGACATCGAGCACATCAATATACAGAGCCATTCGGGCATAGCGAATGGCCTCTGCAAATTCCTCGTTCGCGAGCGCCATCTGGGCCAGCTTCTTGCGGGCCGAGGCGTTGTCTCCGTCGTCGGCAACCAGCCGTTCGAGTACGGGTTTGAGCTTCTCGTACTCAAAGGTCTTCAGCAGCGCTATCGCCAGCCCTTTCAGCCAGGGAACGTGATCGGGGTCGTGCTTCAGGCCCATCTGATACAAATCGGCGGCCTGCTCAAACTCTTCATTCTTCGAACGCAGTTCGGCCAGAAGCTCGAGCACTTTCGGATGCGGATCTTCTTTGTCGAGAGCCCTCTCCAGCCATTCAATCGCCGCGGCAACGTCTTCGCTGCGCAGCTCAAGATTGGCCATCACGACTGCGGCCAGCGGTTCGGCCTGATTCGCTTCGAGCGCGGCCAGCGCGATCTTGCGGGCTTCTTTGCGTTTGCCGAGCGTGAGCAATTCGTGTGCGTAGCGCGCCGCCAGGCGGGTGTCATCCGGATGATCGCGATAGGCTTTCTCTGCGGCGGCCGCGGTCACGAGCGGTTCGAGCTTACGGCCGTGGAGTTCGGCCACGACTTCCTCCAGAAAATCGCGGTATCCCTGCTCAAAACGAGCCTTTTCGACGCCGAACACTTTCGGAATCGCCTCATCGGTCGAGCGGTTGTTCCGATAAGCGAGCAACAGCTCGCCCGTCTTTTCGGGGCCGAATTTTTCGACCATGTACTGTGCGTACAGCCGGCTCTGGCAATAGGCCATTTGCCAGTCGAGGGGGGTCTTCGGGCGGATGAAACCGTGATTGATGGTGTCGAGATTAAACAGCTCGCCCTGCGGCACGCGGTCGATGAGCAGCTGATTCCAGATTTCGGGGCGGGGGGCGTCTTCGCTGATGACCGCCAGGGCCTCAGTGTACCAGTGCGGAATATTAAAATTCGTTTCTTGCAGTGTGAGAATATGCACGAATTCGTGTTTGACCACCCGCGCCCAATTGAACGGCTTATCGGTGGCCGTCGGAGAGGCCAGAGCCACGATCATGCCCGTCGAGGCGCCGATCGTCTGCACCCACGGCAGGCCCACCATGCGCGCGCTGAACCACTGATGGGCCGACAGTCCCTTGGACTTGTTGTAAATCTCGAATTGCGTCCTGGTGGGGGGCTCGTATCCGAATTGTCTGACCAGTGCCGGGTACTGCTCTTCGAGGAACTCGGCCATGTACTTTCCCAAGATACGGTCGACCTGCGAATCGATGCGAATTACGAAGTGTTCGGTTGTTATCGTTTCATAGCCGTCGAGCAGCTTCAACACCTTGCGCATGTTGCTGACGCGCACATGATACGGATCGGCCTCGAACGCCCGATCGAGCAGCTTCTTCGCCTCGGCGAGTTTGCCCGTCCGCATGTAGAGCATTCCCAGTGACGATTTAGGCGCTGCAAGCTGCGGCATCGACAGTGTCGCCTGCCGGTAACAGCGTTCGGCCAGATCGTATTTCTTGCGGGCTTCGAGCTCAGATCCCACTGAGTTCAGAAAAACACCGGGATGCGGATTCCACCGGGCGACCGCCGCGACAAGTTTGCCGAATCGGCTGACATCTTTGCCGTCGGCTTCTTCGATTTTATCGAGATTGGCGAACATCGCATCGATTTCGGATTTTTCAGGGGCGCCGTCCTGCAGGACGCGGCAAGCCGCGATGCGACCCAGAACCTCTTCGTCGCGCGGGTTGACGGCCCGCGCCCGTTCAAGGAATTGCAAAGCGTCGTCGAGCGCACCGTCCTCAAGCTTGATCTCGGCCTGCACGAGCAGCGCCAGGGGCAACCGCGGGTTGGCCTCAAGCGCCTGCCCGGCGTGCTGCGCCGCCTCGGCCAGAGCATGGTCTTGCAGCGACGCCAGGGCAAGCACGGCGTGAATTTCAGCCGCAAGCGGGTTGATCGCCAGAGCGTGCTTGAGTTCGGGTAGTGCCTGACCGCGATTATATTTTTCGAGAAGCAGCTTGCCTGCGATCAAATGCGACTGCCAGCACT
>JAYTRB010000037.1:0-27331 GCA_043746425.1 Planctomycetia bacterium | reverse complement strand
CAAGTACCCAGGCGTCCTGGGAAGCAGCAGGATCGAGCCCGAGTTTCAGCAGTGCTGTCCCATCGAGATTGCTGCTGCTGCTCGACGTCGCCTGCATCGACTTGGCAGCGATACCGGCACTCTGCATCGCCACCAAGCCACTTGACAGACGCGCCTTGCCGGCGGCAACATGGGTGCGCTCGCGGAATCTGCTCCGCCAGCGACTCTGGGCACCGGAAGGAACGCCATGCATCGGAATCTGCTGCATACCGTCTGTGTTGCACTCATTGCGATTCTGTGGTTCACCGCGCGACCGAGCGTGGCTGTCGAGCCCGCGCAAGCCGCCGCCCGCAAGAGTCGCGCCGGCAATCGCCTGGCCTATCTCGAAGAAAACAATCCCTGGTATCCGCACCGCGAATTCCCCAGGCTGATCACGCCTCAGTGGGTCGGCGAGGAAGGGGTTGACTGCGTCATTGTCCTGGCCATCGACGACATGCGAGAGCCTGCCAAATACGAGGCCTTTCTGCGGCCAATTCTCGATCGTCTGAAGAAGATCGATGGCCGTGCGCCCGTCAGCATCATGACCTGCAACGTGAAGCCCGACGACCCGCAGTTGGCGCAGTGGCTCGCCGAAGGCCTCTCCCTGGAAGTTCACACGCTCGATCATCCCTGCCCGCTCCTGCAGGGTGGTGATTTTGCAAAGGCCAAAGCGACATATGACCGCTGCGTCGACTTGATGAATGACATCCCTGGCAACCAGCCCGTCGCGTTTCGCATGCCGTGCTGCGATTCGCTGAACACCGTCAGCCCCCGGTTCTACGCCGAGATTTTTAGCACAACGACCGCCAAGGGAAATTCTCTGAAGATCAGTTCGTCAGTCTTCAATCTCTTTACGCCGAACGACCTCGACATTCCCCGCGAGCTGGTGTTCGACCCCGACGGCCGCGACAAGTTTCGTAAGTACCTTCCCCGGGGACTGGTGCGCGACGGAATGGCGTTCGATACCTTCGTGAATTACATCGAAGATTACCCCTATCCCTACGTCGTCGACCGGAACTGCTGGGAATTTCCTTGCGTCGTTCCGAGTGACTGGTCGGCCCAGCACCTGCAACAGTCGAACAACCCCGACACGATCCGCGATCTGAAGGCAGCTCTCGATATTACCGTCCTCAAAAAGGGAGTCTACAACCTCGTCTTCCACCCCCACGGCTGGATCAAAGCCGAACAAGTCGTAGAAATCATTGATCACGCCGTTGCGAAGCACGGCAAGAGGGTGAAGTTTATGACGTTTCGCGAGGCGTACCACAGACTCGATCGCAACTTGCTGAACAGAACCGGCGTGGGATCCAAGGGTTTTGAAAGTGGATATCGGATTCTCGACATCGACAATGACGGGTACATGGACGTCATCCGCGGCGGCCCCCTGGGGCCTGGCGGCCGGCAGATCGCCGGAGCGACTCCTCTGGAAACAGAGATCTGGACACCAGACAAACGCGAATCGCGGACGATCGAACTTCCAATGGTCCTGGCGAGCACAACGGCGGGCGATGCCACCCATCTGGTTCCGCGAATCGGAACTCTGGATCAGAGTGGCCGCGCAACGTTCCTGCTCGATGATTTACGTGTCGTCAGAACATCTCCGAAGTCATCCCCTTCGGCTGGATTCTGGTTCTTCAAGGATGACAAGTGGGTATTGGATCCCTCATTTATTCGCGGACTGGAGCGCGAAAATGCACCGGCAATTCCCACAGGGGGCGACGGTACTCGGCTCCGCGATATTGACGGCGACGGCATCTGCGAGTTGTTCATTGGCTCGTCCGCTGCCGTTGCCATTTATCGATTTGATGCGCTGGAAAAGACATGGCGAAAACTGCCCTTCGGTTTGCCCGCGGGAACAGCCCTCTGGGCGAATCAACTTGAGCCGGGACCGCTGGTACCCGGGTCTGGCCTGCGTTTTGTTGACATCGATGAAGACGGCTGTGACGACATCGTCTTTTCCAACGCAGAGAGGTTCGGCGTCTATCTGTTCAACGACATGCAAACCGGCTGGAGCCGCATCGCTGTGGCGCGCGGCCGACGTGAGCCAGTTGCAACGTCTTCCGCCCCCTTTGACCTGCCTCCCATCGTTCGGGCCGACGGCGGCGACAACGGCTATTTCGTCCATTCGCGGTACCTCTTCTGGCAGAACGAAGATACGGCAAAGCTTCCCGATCTCGTAGACCGTCGGTCATTCAACGAGATTCTCGCTCAGGCCGATCTGCCCCCCAAGGCCAAGTCGCCCAAGGCGTCGCTCGACAGCATACGCGTTCGCCCCGGTTTTAAGGTCGAATTATTGGCTGCCGAGCCGCTGGTCCTCGATCCGATTTCGTTCGCGTTCGGAGCCGACGGCAAGCTGTGGGTCGTCGAGATGGGGGATTACCCTCTGGGCGCCAAGGAAGAGCCACTGCAGCGAGCAGGCGGCCAGATCCGCTATATCGAAGATACTGACGGCGATGGGCGGTACGACAAGGCCACAGTGTTTCTTGACGTTCCCTTTCCCACCGGCGTTCTTCCCTGGCGGAACGGAATTCTCGTCACCGCGGCGCCCGACATTCTCTATGTCGAAGACACCGACGGCGACGGCCGCGCCGACAGGCGTGAGGTGCTCTACACTGGATTCGTTGAAGGTAATCAGCAGCACCGCGTCAACAGTCTTGTGTGGGGGCTCGACAACTGGATTTATGTCGCCAACGGAGACAGTGGCGGCATGATTGAGTCGAAGAAGACCGGCAAGAAGGTGAGCATCAACGGCCGCGATCTGCGAATCGAGCCCGACACGGGAGACCTCGATGCCGTCACCGGGCAGACGCAGTTCGGGCGCAGCCGGGACGATTGGGGAAACTGGTTCGGTTGCAACAATTCAAACCCGCTGTATCAGTTCGTGCTTGACGACGCTTCCCAGCGACGCAATCCACACTTTTCGGCAACCGCGCCGCGTGTCGACGTTCCTGAAGTCGCTGGCAACGCGCCGGTCTATCCTGTCAGCCAGTTGCAGTCGCGTTTTAATGATTTCCACACCGCCAACCATTTCACGTCAGCATGCAGCGCGATGATTTATCGAGACGACCTGTTCGGCCCGCACTTTGCCGGCAATGCGTTCATCTGCGAACCGGTGCATAATCTCGTCCACCGCGAAGTGGTCTCGCCCACCGGCCTGTTATTCACAAGCCACCGTGCTGTCGATGAAGAACAATCAGAATTTCTGGCTTCCAGCGACAACTGGTTCAGGCCGACGACTGTTAAGACAGGTCCCGATGGCGCACTGTGGATTTCCGACATGTACCGGCACGTCATTGAACATCCGCAGTGGATTCCTGACACCTGGCAGAAAAAACTCGATCTGCGGGCCGGCCACGACAAAGGCCGTATCTACCGCGTTTACCCGGTCGACAAGCAACCGCGAACGTTTCCGCGGCTCGACAAGCTGGATACAGCCGGGCTGGTGGCGGCGCTCGATAGCCCCAGCGGTTGGCAGCGCGATGTGGCGCAGCAGTTGTTGGTGATCGGCAGAGAACCGGCGGCTGTCCCTCTGCTCAAAAAGGCCGCCATTGAAGGTAAGAACCCGCTTTACCGACTGCATGCGCTTTGCTCACTTTCGGGCTTTGGTCCCGTTTCTGAACAGGTTCTGGTCGAGGCCATCGACGACATTCATCCCGGAGTGCGGCGGCAGGCGATTCGGCTGGCGGGCATGCTTCGCGGCGAACTGAGCCGAGTTCTGCTGGGGGCATTGAAGAACAGATGCCTGGCGCCCGATTGCGACCCGCACGAGCAAATGCAGTTGGCTTACACCCTGGGTGAGATCGACGAGCCGGAAGCAGCCGCGCTGCTGGGGCAGTTGCTCTCGACCGCCAGCGACAACCAGTTCATTCGATCGGCCCTGTTCAGCTCGGTCAACGACAAGAATATTGTGCAGGTTCTAACGACCGTGCTCAGGGAGACGGGGCAGACTGGCGCGAATGCAGCCGTGATCGGCGATCTGATGGACGTTTCGGCGGCATTCGGGAACGATCAGGCTGTCGCGACGCTTGTAAAGTTCGTCGTGGTACGGGATGGCGACCGGCCGCAACCCTGGAAATTCATCGCGTTGGCACGCCTTTTGAATTCTCTGGCACGAAGAAGCGAGTCGCTCGTCGACAAATTGCAGGCGGCAAAAGGTGCAGACGTCGAGCAGCTTATGGTCGGCGTCGAGCGGCTGTTTGAAACGGCTCGCAAGGTCGCCGCCAATGAGAATTACAAACCAGACGTACGCGTCTGGGCGGTGCCCCTGCTGGGGCGTCAGGCCGCCCGGCAGGAGGCCGATTTCGACTTGCTCGGATCGCTGCTGACACCGCAGAGCCCGATCGAAGTGCAGGACGCAGCTCTTCGGACTCTGGGCGGTTTACACCACTCTCGGGTTCCGGGACTGCTGCTGGATCATTGGAAGGGCTTCGGACCCTCCCGACGTTCGCAGGTGCTCGATATTCTGCTGAGTCGCGATGCGTGGGCCGAGCAGCTGCTGGCCGCCATCGCCGAGGAATCGGTGGCGCGAACCGATGTCGACGCGGCACGGCGTCAACGCCTTCTTGAACACCGTTCGCCTGACGTGCGGCAGAAAGCAGTCAAGGCCTTTGCCGCCCAGGTTAACGCCGACCGTCAGAAAGTCATCGGCCAGTACCAGATGGCTCACACCGATCCAGGCGACCCGGTTCGGGGGGCGAAGAGATTTGAAAAAGCGTGCGCTCTGTGCCACAAGCTGGCTGGCGTCGGATTCGAAGTTGGCCCCGATCTGACTTCGCTCACTAACAATTCTTCTGAGGCCCTGCTGGTCGCCATCCTCGACCCGAATCGAGCTGTCGAAAGCAAGTTCCTTACCTATGTTGCTCAGACGAAATCAGGTACTACCTTGAGCGGCATGTTGGCTTCCGAAACAGGAAACGGCATCACGCTGCGCGGGCCCGAAGGAAAAGAACAGACAATTCTGCGGTCTGAACTCGAAGAACTCGTCGGTACGTCGAAATCGATGATGCCCGAAGGGCTCGAAAAGGATCTGCCGCCCCAGGATCTGGCCGACATTATCGCTTTCGTCCGATTGAATGTTCCGCTGCCGAAACGCAAGCAGATGGTCGGCAACGAACCGCGGTCGGTCGCGCCCGGTGCCGAGGGCTCACTGATCCTGTCGGCTGCTGATTGCGAGATCTACGGCAGCACGCTGCTTTTCGAGCCGCAATACCAGAATCTCGGCTATTGGAGCAGTCTCGATGACCATGCCGTGTGGAACCTCGAAGCCGTTGGGCCGGGCAAATATGCCGTCGAATTCAACTGGGCCTGCGATGCGAGCGTCGCCGGCAATTTGTGGCAGCTCGAGGCAACGGGCGGCAACCTGACCGGCGAGGTCGAGTCGACAAGCGACTGGAACACGTACCGGCAAGAAAAAGTCGGCGAGATTACACTTGCGGCCGGGGAACATCGAATCGTGTTGCGGCCCCGCAAGAAGCCCCAGGGGGCGCTGATGGATTTGAAAACGATCCGGCTCGTACCCCTGAAATGAGCCTCTGATTGGCAGGCGCCCAAAAGGTTCACGCATCTTGCTGACGAGATTCATTTCCAGTCAAATGCGAGATCGAGTGCCGGGGCTGAATGCGTGAGCCCGCCCACGCTGATCCGTTCGACCCCCGTGCGGGCGATTGCCGCCACGGTTGAGAGCGACACGCCGCCGGAAGCTTCGAGTTCAATATGCGGCGCTCGCGCATTACGCAGATCTGCGGCCTGACGCATTTCGTCGAGGGTCATATTGTCGAGCAAAATGATGTCAGGACCACCGGCGAGAGCGTCAGTGAATTGATCGAGCGTATCGACCTCGACCTCAATTTTGAGCGAGCCTTCACGCCGCGAGTCGATCCACCTGCGGGCGGCGCCGACTGCCGCTGCGAGGCTGCTGTCGGTGGCATTCGCCCGCCATTCCGCCAGATGGTTGTCTTTGATGAGCACCATGTCGTCGAGACCGAGGCGGTGATTGCACCCGCCGCCGGCAAGGACGGCGTATTTCTGCAGCGCCCGCCACCCGGGTAGAGTCTTGCGCGTGTCGTAAATCCTGGCCCGCGTTCCGGCGACGGCTTCAACGTAGCGGTGGGTCAAAGTGGCGATGCCCGAGAGATGCGAAAGAAAGTTGAGGCACGTCCTTTCTCCGACGAGCAGCGATCGGACGCTGCCCGAGACTTCGCCCACCACTTGCCCCGCGGTGAGTGACTCTCCATCGCTGCCCAGGGGTGCAAATAGAATGTCGCGATCGACCTCATCGAAAACCATTTGTGCCACGGGCAGCCCCGCCAGAACGCCGGCGGAGCGAGCCACAATCTGCACCGAGCCGGTTTCGTCCTCAGAAATCAAGGCACTTGTCGTGACGTCGCCGCGCAACCCAAGGTCTTCATCGAGGGCCATGCCGATTAATTGCTCCGCGGTCTTTTTCTGCGTCTGTCCGAAAAACATGGGCTCACCCGAATTTGCGTTCTAGAATCAGAATCGTGACATCGTCATCGGGGTGCGAGCCGCGGTAATAGGCTCGGATCTGCTCTTTGAGCAAGGCCACGAGGCGGGATGCAGAAAGAGTCTGGTTGTCGCACACCAGTTGTTCAAACCGCGGTCGACCGAACATCTCTCCCTCGGCATTTCGCTGCTCGATCGCGCCATCGGTGGCCAGTACAATCGCATCCCCCGGTTCCAGAAGGATCGGCTGCGGAGACTCGCCGTATTCGTCTTCCACGATTCCGATCGGGCAACCGGTTGCTTCGAGATGCCGGATGTGGCCCGTGCGGCGCTGCAGGTGAAACGCGGGGCCGTGCCCGGCGTTTGCGAAACTGAACGTGTGCTGCGCTGTATCGAGCGCTCCCAGAAGAAAGGTAATGAAGCGCCCCAGTTTTAAGTCGGGTGTGATGGTCTCGTTGAGCAGCGTCAGAATTCGCCCGGGCTGCGAAAGTGTGCGCGACAGAACATGCAGCATGGCTCGGGCGGAGGCCATTATGAGGCTGGGCCCCAAGCCGTGCCCGCTAACATCGGCGACCGCCAGTGCCAGCCGACCATCGGGGAGACGCACCACGTCGTAATAGTCGCCCGCGACTCCCAGGGCGGGTTGCCACCAGGCGGCAAGTTCGTAACCCTCAATGCGCGGCACGCGCTGCGGAAGAAAGCTGGCCTGCAACTTGCGGGCCGCGTTGATCGAAATTTCGATCTCCCGCGTTTTCTTGAAATTTTCAAACAATTCAACCCGTTCGAGCGAGACGGCCGCATGCGCGGCAAATGCCAGCAGCAGGTTTTCGTCGGCCTGGTCGAAGGTCTGCCCGTTTCGCTTGTTGAGCAGCTCGAGTGTGCCCAGCAATCGCTCGTCGCGGGGGGAAAGCAGGGGCGCCGCAAGAATATTCCGCGTTTGGAAACCGGTTTGCCGGTCGATTGCCGAGTTCCAGCGCTCGTCCGCGGCCGGGTCAGAAACATTCAGCGGACGTTTATGGCGACCGACCCAGCCATTGAAGCCCACGTCGATTGACGTGCGAATTTCCTGCACTTCGAGCGCGGTCGTGACGCTCGTGTGCAACTCACGACGCTTCTCATCGTAGAGAAACAGGCTCGCCCGCTCACATTCGAGGGCTTGGCAGGCGCCCTCGGTAATGATTTCGAGGATCGGCCCAATCTCGGTCTGGGCCGCCAGCCGTCTCGTGATTTCCATCAGCTTCGTCAGGCCAACCAGACGGTGCCGAACCCAATCGGCCGGCTGATCGCGGTGCAACATGCTCCCGGACGCAAATCGTTCTTCAAATCGCGGATCAGTCTCAGCGCTCATGAATCCTATTGTGGACGGAATCGCGTCTGATGAAAAGCCTGAGCCTGAGCTTTGCACCCGCAGCGCACTGCCCCGCCCGCAACAACGGTATTCAGATTCGACCGCGAACCAGATACCAGAGAAAACCCGTCCACTCGTACGCGGCGCGGCCAACTTCTGCGATCGCCTTTGAACAGGGAAGCAGACTGCAAGCCGAGAACCTCCGCCGCCAGACGTGGTGGTCGCATGCGGCGGGAATGACGGACATCCCCTGCGCCCGAAAACATCGCTCAGAACGATACATGTGCGCGGCTTCGGTTACGAGCCAGGTTTGCGACTTCCCGACATCTTGCAATAGGGGCTTCGAGTAGCGCGCGTTTTCATACGTCGTGGCAGACTTGTCTTCCACGATGATATCTTCGGGTCGGACCCCCATTTCGAGCATGAAAGCGCGCATCGCTGCGGCAAATGTGGGGCCTGGAATTGACGGATCAATCGCACCTCCCGAAAGAATCATCCGGCAACCACCCGCCTTTCTGTACAATCGCGCTGCATGCAGGCAGCGATTCAAGGTCGCATCACCCAGCCGCAATTGCTTGCCGGTGTCGTCGTCAATGAGTACACCCGCGCTGAGCACGACAATCGTGTCGTTCATCGCTGGCACGTCGGAAGTCGGAGGATACGACCATTCCAGGCTTCCCAGCGCCCAATAGCCGACGACCGGCGTTGAGAGGACCAGCAGGATTCCCAATAAAATGCTCGTGGTGATGATCGGTCGGCTTCGCGGATGTTGAGTCCGCCAGGTCCAGATCGTCGTACCTAACAGGCCGAGCATAAAAAACGTGTAGGGCTCGAGGAGTTGAGCCACGAATCGGTACATCGATGACTCCAGAACGGTTGGCGATCGCAACGGCAGGGCAGGGAAGCAGCTTACACTGTGTGGCGGAGTGACTCCAGACGTGTTGCGAAACCCGCGGGGTCGAGTCATTGATTTGGAGAAATATTTGTCGCCCACCGCAGTGCGTTCAGCAGCAGTTGATTGAAAGCCTCCTCCTGGAAATCGTTGATATGCCCCAGCGATGTGTAGAAAACCCGGCCGCCGTATTTGTTTGTGTTCGTCCAGGCGATCGGCTCGGCCTCGTGCTCGGGAATCGTGCCAATCAATATGGGTTTGGCGGTGCTTGCGAGCGGGCGCACCTTGTACAGGTGGCCGTTGCCGATAAGCTGCGACAGGTCGACTCGTGCGAGAAGGGGATTCTCTTGGGCGCGGTCGGCAAGCGCGATCGCCACCTTCGAGCCCGGGCCGTGGTGCCCCATGTAATGGCCCCCCAGAACATCGGCATCGAAAGTAGGCCACGATTCGAGACCCGCCGGCAAGGGGCTCTCGTCACGCAGCGAAAAAGCATGACTGGCGGTGCGGATGCCGACAATCGGTTTGCCGGCCGCGATAAATTTTCGAATCCAATCGAGCTGGGCCCTGGGAAGTACGCGCCGGCGAACGCTCACGAATAACACGTCGGCGCTCGGCAGCCCCTCCAGACCGGGCAGATCGTTGCGTTCGGTATCGCTTCCGAAGATGAAACTCGTGCGGAATTCCTTTCCCAGGTATCTGGCAGCGAATGCGGGAAGCGATTGTTCAGTCTTGTATTCATCTTCGGCGACGACAAAGGCTACGTGGGGGCGATTGTCGTCTGAAAACCGGAATTCTCTTCCCCCCAGAAAATCGGTGCTGGTAATCGTGGGGCACCAGTTCTTTTCGATGTGCTCGACAACCAGGTCGGTTCCGGTCGAATGGTGGACAAACGGCGCCTTGCGAGAATTGTACATCGTGTCGGTCATGTCGCGCATGAGGAGGACGTTCTGTCCCTGGTACACCAATTGGCGGATCGAAAACGGCCGGCCCAGAACGCACATGTTCGTATGCACTCCCATCACGATCACATTTTCGAGCCCCAGTTTCCGCATCAGAAAAAATGCCTCGCCACTGTCGGTGACGGCGTCGCCCGATTCGATCTTGATCGCGGCAATCTCGCGGCTCCAGGCCTTGTAATTTTTGCACTGTGGCAAGCAGTCGCAGCCGCCGTCGGAATCGTCGATGGGAAGCTTGCCCTCACGTTCGGAATCGATTCGGCACCAGCGTTCGAGCGGGGGGTCGGTCTTCAAAACCGGGGCCTCTTGTGCCAGGAGGCGAGCCGCTGAATTGTTGTAAAAATCAAGTGTGTCGCTCGGGCAATGAATGATGCGCACCCCTTGCTTGCGCGCGGCAACGACGACTTCATTCATGCGGGGCGCCATTTCGCCGACCCGCTTCGTGGCCCCCGCGCACCAGTGCTTGTCCCACATGTCGCAAATGACGATCGCCGTCTTGTGCGGATCCCATTCGACTGTCTGTGTCACCGAATGATATCGCCCCGTGCCGGCTTTGGTTTCGACCTGCTTACGGGTGTGCAGAATGAGTTTCGTCGGCGATGCGGCCGGTTCGTCTTGTGCCGCCGCAGTTCTCGAAGCTCCGGCAAGATAGAAAAGTCCTGGCGCCAGAACGATTGCTGTCAGCAGGGCCGTCGATCGAAACACGCGATAGCCAGGCATGGCTTAAGCTCCGGGAATGTGAACGTGTGCATCGCCAGACGACCATAATACTGCAACACGAGTAGAGAGGAAACGACTCCCCGGGGTGTCGGGGGGTATAAGCCACGTTAAACGTCGGTGTTGCCAGCCTCAAGAGCCTAACCGCCAGGCAGCCTTTCGCGATCAGATTGCGGAACCCTATACTGTGCCGATCAGCCAATCTTCTTCACAGTTCAGGAACATTCGTCATGAGTGATCAATTCAAATTGGGAGTCAACGGAGCGGGGGGCAGGATGGGGCGGCGGATCGTGGCGCTGGCCCAAAGCGATCGCCAGTTTGTCGTTACCGGGGCGTATGAAACGCCCGACTCGCCGCATGTCGGCAAGGATGCGGGAGAACTGGCCGGGATAGGCAACATTGGCGTTCCGATTCAAGCTGGCGTGGGCGAGCGGGTCGACGTCGTGATTGATTTTTCGACTCCCGCCGGAGCCGGCGTGATTGCCAAAGTGTGTGCCGAGCGCCAAATTCCCCTCGTCGTCGCCACGACCGGTCTCGAAGGGGCCCACCGTGAGAGCGTTCTATCGGCAGCCCAGATGACTCCCGTCTTGATGTCCCCCAGCATGAGCCTGGCGGTCAACTTGACTATGAAACTTGTCCGTGACGCGGCTCAAATTCTCAGGCAGGTTCCCGAAGGAGTCGATGTCGAGATCATCGAACGGCACCACCGTTTTAAGGAAGACGCGCCCAGCGGAACGGCGCTTAAGTTCGGGCAGATCGTCGCCGAGGAAATGGGGCAGACCGAGCACATCCACGGCCGGCATGGCCGGCCGGGCCCCCGGCCAAGAGGAGAAATTGGTTACCACGCCCTGCGAGTCGGCGATAATGTGGGTGAACACACGATCGTCTTCGGAATGCTGGGCGAGACGATCGACCTGACGGTGCGCGGACAGACACGCGACAGTTATGCCTATGGCGCCCTGGCGGCGGCGAAGTTTCTCGCTTCGAAAAAGCCGGGGCTGTACTCCATGGAAGATGTGCTGGGGTTCTGACGGGAAACGACAGAACGCCGTGGGCAAAATAGCAGTGAGACGAAAGAGCAATATGATCGGTTGATGCGGAGCAGGGCCGGGCCCGGCTTAATACCAAATCTGCGGTCAGATCTGGCATTGGTTACGGCGGCATGCGGCGCCAGGGTGGCGTCGGTCGGTTCGATTCGTCCGATGAGGTTGCCTGGCGCGCGTCCGGTGACCCGCGTACTTCTACTCTGACATCGGCAGACCGCGCGACAGATGGGCCCCGCTGGCGGCGGCAGCCAGCCAGATTCGGTGTGCGAGGGGGTTTAGCCCCAACAAGGGACCGGTGTCCCGAATTGCCAATTCATACGACCTCACAACGCCGACCAATCTCGAAAACGCGCGGGGGCGGGATGCGTGGCAGTCTCAATCGGTATAGGCAAACTCATTCAAATTGAAAATCACGCGACAGAGTTGTTCAAGAGCCCTGTGCTCGGCCGCCTTGGGGGGGATTGGCGAATTCGATTTGGTTGATTCGTCAATAAACTGCGCGGCTTCGGCGGTGACGAAGGCGAGCATTGAGTGGCGTTCTTCGGGTGTCGGTTCGCGACACAGGGCGAGGCTGTAGGCCCGAGCAATTTGCCCGGAAGGGTCATCTGTTACTTCGCTTTCGAGCCGGCGGGCGAAGTGTGCCGCCTGTTCATTGACGAACCGCCCGTTAAAAAGTGTTAGAGCCTGGGGGGCGACACTGGTAACGGCGCGCTTGGCCGACGATTTGGTGGTGTCGCATAGATCGAGAACCTCAATCATCGGCACGATGAGTGAGCGCTTGATGAAAGCATAGATCGTCCGCCGCGAGGCCTCATCCTCGTCATAGGCAGGCCAGATTTTTTCAGGGTCACTGTTGCCTTCGAGAGCCTCTTTGGGAACGAACGGGAACATCGACGGCCCGTACATTTTGCGATTGAGGCGGCCACTGACTGCAAGCATCGAATCGCGGATCGCCTCGACTTCAAGCCGACGGTACGGAAACCGCCACCACAGCCGATTTTCGGGATCGGCCTTTACGTATTCATCGTGGCCTGCCTTGTTCATGCGATAGGTGTTACTGGTCAGGATCAACCGGTGCAGCCATTTGAGCGACCAGCCATGGCGGGTGAATTCGTCAGCAAGATAATCGAGTAGTTCAGGGTGCGTCGGCAGATCTCCCATGACGCCAAAATCGCTGGGAGTTCGCACGAGCCCCTCGCCAAGATGGAACTGCCAGACACGGTTGACGATGACTCGCGCAGTGAGAGGGTGCCGGCGATCTGCCAGCCAACGGGCCAATGACAGCCGGCGGCGGGTGGTGCGCTCGCTGGCGTCCAGAAAATCCGGCTGTTGCGTAACGAGCACGGCGGGTACCCCTGGCGGCGCGACGATTCCCGGGCGAGTCGCTTTCCCGCGCAACAGCACGTGCGTTTCGGGCGCGATCGCAGAAGGCTCGTGCATGTAATACGCGCGGGGCAAATCTGGTGTGGTCTGATTCAGTCTCGCGAGCTGCTCATTCAGGCCAGCAATTTTTGTGTTCAATCCCTCGGCATTCAGTTTACTGCGATCGGAATTCATCGATTCGTTCTTAAGTTCTTCGCGAAGTGCCGCGATCTGGCGATTCAGTTCGCCGATCTGCCGATCGCGCTCGGCCAGCGCTGCCAGTTCAGCGGGACTTCCGGCAGGAGCGTCGAGGTCACTGCGGCCATTTTGCATTCGCTGCAGCGGATTGACGATGGCGACCATTCGATAATAGTCGAGGGTCGTCAGGGGCTCGAATTTGTGATTGTGACAACGGGCGCAGCCCAGAGTCAGACCCAAAAACACCTGCGAAGTCGTGCTTACCATGTCGTCGAGCTGGTCGAACCGATCTTCTGCCGGGTCAGATGGCTCGTCGTCCCAAGGTCCCAGGCGGTAGTAACCCAGCGCTGTCAGCGACTCGGCATTCGCATCGGGAAGCTCATCACCGGCGAGTTGTTCGAGAAGGAACCGGTCATAGGGTTTATCATCGTTGAAACTGCGGATGACATAATCGCGGTAGCGCCAGACTGAGGGTTTGGCGCCGTCACGCTCGTAGCCGTTCGAATCGGCGTAGCGGACCACGTCGAGCCAGTGCCGGCCCCAGCGCTCGCCATACGTCGGACGTTCCAAGAGCTCGCTGGCCAGCCTGTCAAACGCCTCGGGCGACGTGTCTTTCAAGAACGCCTTCTGTTCATCAAGGTTCGGCGGTAATCCGATGACATTCAGATAAATCCGCCGCAGCAACGCGGCTGGTTTCGCAGGTTCAACCGGGCGCCACCCTCTTGCTTCGAGCTTTGCCAAAATGAAATTGTCGACCGGATTGCGGACCCACGCACTGTCGCGCACCGTCGGAACGTCCGGCGCGCGAACAATCGGCTGGAAAGCCCATTGCAGCCGATCGGATTTCGCGATAACCGCGTCATAGTCGGCGACACTGGCCGGTTCGTCAGCCAGCGTACGGCTGCAACTGGCGATCGGCGCCGCGCCAAGCACAACCATGAAAGCAAAAACGAGATTCCTGAACAGGCTCAGATACTCGGGCTGTTCCCAAAGGACTGTCTTTCGGGATGTTGAGTTGCCAGACCGACGACAAACGCGCGGCATACACGGGTACTCCTTGCGAGATAACTTGATTGTCTGGAATCGGTGCCGACAAAGCAAATCAAAAGGAGGGCGCTTCGCTCAGGCAGGGGGGGGTCGGGCAGCAGCTCGCCGTGAATGCGATTGCAAAATAAGAGCGGTCAAATGAGAATTGAAACCGCGAAGGAACTTGCGGGCACCCGATCGAAAAAAATGGTGTCTGCCAGTGTCCGATTTTCATGGTACTGGGTTTCAAATATTCGCTCATGTCTGACTCGCCGAATTCTTCGGGCCTCATCGAAGTCGGCTTGCAACCGCAACCGACCCGCCGCTGGGTGCATCTGCCGCACAGTCGGCGGCGCAGAATTCTGTTTGTTGTGGTTTATCTCGTGTTCTGCTGGGGACTGGCGGTTACGGGAATCAAATTGTTCTGGTTGTATTTTGCCGGAGTGCCGCTTGCGGAAGCCGTAACCACCTGGGACATCTACTACCCGAAGCTGCGTCAGTCGGGCTTGCACGACGCGTCTTTGCGGCACGACGACGATCGCTTCGACGTATTGCTCCTGGGTGGTTCTGTGCTCGAGGATGACTGGGGAAGTGTCGAACGACGTCTGACAGCAAGACTTCGAGCGACAATCGGAGACCGCTTTCGGGTCATCAATCTCGCCAGCCAGGGTCACACGTCACGCGACAGCCTGCTGAAATATTGGCAGCTTGCGGGCCAACAGTTTGAAGTGGTGATTGTCTACGACGGCATTAACGATGTTCGCATGAACTGTTGTCCGCGGGAGCTGTTTCGAGACGACTACACGCATTGTTCCTGGTACCACGACATGCAGAAGCACATTGACGCCGGAACGATCGCGGCCCCCGCTCGTCTTCGCGACCAGGCAGGTCTTGTGCATGCGACCATTTTTTTGCAGTTCGTTGACGATCACATGCGTGAATTTGGGCGTGAGATCAAGACCGATCGAACGATAAGGCAGAATCTGGCCGAAATCGTGAATATCGCAGCGGCCCGCGGCGATGCCGTCGTGTTGTCGACATTTGCCTATCACATTCCGGAAGATTACTCAGATGAACGATTCGCGAGCCACGCACTCGATTACAGCTACCGGCCTGATGGCGCCAGTTGCGGGGCCACCTTGTGGGGCAAGCCCGAATATGTCGCCGCCACCATCGACGCCCAGAACGACGTGATCCGCGACCTGGCCGCCCAACATCCCGAAGTGTCATTCATTGATCAACGCGAATTGATGCCCGGCGAGGGGTGGCTGTTCGTCGACCCATGCCATTGCTCTGAGGCCGGAAGCCAGCGGCTGGTGGATAACTTCTGGCCTGTCATCGAACGGCGGCTCGGCGACTGGAAGGCGGCCCGTGCCGCGATGGCCCGGTAGAAACGGTGTCGCTTTGTCCGGAAAGGCTGATTGTGTGCGATGGCGGTTCGGGTCGGCGTCATGGAGCGGCTTGACTTCAGCGGCGATAGGTTTGCGTTGATTGCCGGAGCGCTTGCCGGGGTTCGAAATAAAACAGCCCGGCAGCACAGTAGAGTGCGGCCGGGCCTGGGTTTTGAAATCAATATCAGTGCCGAGAGAACAGTCGCGACAGCCTCGAAAGGCCGTCGTGTTATTCGTCAGGCGTAACGTCCATGAGGGTCTTCCGCGGGGCGCCGTCGCCCGATTTGGACTGTGCATGCGGCGACTCTTGCAGCATGGCGGCCCGTGCAGCGCGGACACGATCGCGTTCGGCGTTCTGTTCGAGCAGAGCTTCGGGGCGAACGCGAACTTCAGAATCCTGGTGCGATTTGAAGCCCGTTCCGGCGGGAATCAAGTGTCCGAGAATCACGTTTTCCTTGAGACCGACCAGCGTATCGATCTTGCCGGCCAGAGCCGCTTCGGTCAACACCTTGGTCGTCTCCTGGAAGCTGGCCGCAGAGATGAAGCTCTCGCTTTGCACGGCCGCCTTGGTAATTCCCAAAAGCTGCGGACTCGCGGTGGCGGGTTTGGGCTTGGTGTGCTTGGCGGCTTTGCCGTCGCCAGCTTCAACCTGGGCATTGACCTCTTCAAACGTCGCCATCGGCACAATGTCATCGACATGAAACTCGGTATTGCCCGGAGTCACAATTTTGACGCATTCGAGCAATGCCAGGTTGATTTTGCGAAGCTCGAATTTGTCGATGACGATACCGGGCAGAAGGGTGGTGTCGGCGACTTTGTCGACGCGCACTTTTCGCAGCATCTGGGCGATGATGATCTCGATGTGCTTGTCGTCAATTTCGACGCGCTGCGAACGGTACACGTTCTGGATTTCACGCAGCAGGTACTGCTGCACAGCCTCTTCGCCGCTGACCCGTAAAATGTCATGCGGCACGAGCGGCCCGTCGACGAGCGCATCGCCGGCCTTGACGAGGTCTTTGGCATGCACCCGCAGATGCTTTCCGTGAGGAATGACATATTCCTTTTCGGTGCCGTCGGGGGCACGCACGATGATGACGCGTTTGCCGCGCTTCTTTTCGGCCATCAGGTCGATCTCGCCGTCAATTTCAGCAATAATCGCCGGATCTTTCGGGCGGCGTGCCTCGAACAATTCAGTGACACGGGGCAGACCGCTGGTGATGTCCTGCGTTCCCCCCAGCTCGCGGGGCGTCTTGGCGATGACGGTACCGGCGGTGATCATTCCCCCGTCGGCGACTTCGATGATGGCCTTTTCCGGAAGGAAGTAGAAGTCGAGAATCTTACCCGAGGCGTCTTCGAGCATGATCTGCGGATGCAGATCTCCCTTATGCTCGATGATCATTGTCCGCGACGTGCCGCTGGTATCGATTTCGGTGCGGATCGACTCGCCTTCGATGAAGTCTTCATAGCGCACCTTGCCGCCGACTTCGGCCAGCAGCGGCACCGACAGTGGATCCCACTGGCAGATGACCTGCCCGATCTTAATGTCATCGTTTTCATTGACCAGCAGCACGGCCCCGTTGGGGATCGTGTATTTTTCGAGCTCGCGCTCTTTCTGGTCGATGATAATGACCTCGCCGTTTCGGGCGAGAACAACATTCTGCCCCTGCGAGTTGACAACGCTACGGATGCGGGCCAGCTTGACGCGGCCGGCTCGCTTCGTGCGAATTTCATTCTCTTCAATGTCGCGCGAAGCAATGCCCCCCCCGTGGAACGTACGCATCGTGAGCTGCGTACCCGGTTCGCCGATGCTTTGCGCGGCGATGATTCCTACGGCCATCCCGTCTTCGACCAAGGCCCCCGTCGAGAGGTCCATGCCGTAGCACAGACGGCACATCCCCAATGGCGATTCGCATGTCATCGGGCTGCGAACCTGGATTTTCTCGAGTCCCAGAGCCTCAATGCGGCGGGCAACTTCAACCGTAATCAGCGCGCCATCGCGGACGATGATTTCGTCGGTGATCGGGTTGACGATGTTCGTGCGGCTGACACGCCCGCGGATAGCATCCGCCAGGCTGACTTCGACTTTTTCGCCGCGATACACGACACCGCGGGTGATTCCCTGCGTCGTGCCGCAATCGTGCCGGGTGATGACCATGTTCTGGGCGATGTCGGCCAGTTTTCGGGTCAGGTAACCGCTGTCGGCCGTTTTGAGGGCCGTGTCGGCCAACCCCTTGCGGGCCCCGTGCGTCGAACTGAAGTATTCGAGCACCGACAACCCCTCGCGGAAATTCGCCTTAATGGGGTTTTCGATGATTTCGCCGTTCGGTTTGGCCATCAAACCCCGCATACCCGCGAGCTGGCGAATCTGTTCGACGCCGCCTCGGGCACCAGAGTTGGCCATCAGGAACACCGGGTTGACGTAGGCTCCGTCCTCACGAACGTCGTGCTCAAGTTCGTGCATCATGGCGACCGTAATCTGCTCACGAACGTGGGTCCAGGTTTCTAAAACCTGATAATACCGTTCGCGATCGGTGATAATCCCGCGCTCGAAGAGCCGTAACTTCTGCAAGACCGCCTGTTCAGCAACCGAGATGACCTTTTCTTTGTTGGGAGGGGTCTTCAGGTCGCTGGCGCCGAACGACAGACCGCTGCGCGTCGAATACTGGAAGCCCAGCTCTTTGAGACGATCGAGCAGCGCGATCGTCTCACGGCGACCCATTTCGAGATACGAGTCAGAAATAACGTTCGCCAGATCTTTATTCCGCATTGTCAGGTTATAGAACGCCATCGTCGATGAAACGATATCGTTGAAGAGCACGCGCCCCACTGTGGTCGACAGCAGTTTGCCGGGCTTGTGCGTATCGGCCCCTTCGCCTTTGACGCGCTTATCGCGCGGCAAACGCAGTTTGATGCGAGTATGAGTCGTGATTTTTCCCTGGGCATAGGCCAGGTGCAGCTCGCTGATCGAAGCGAACACCATGCCCTCGCCGGGACGCCCCGGCTTCGACAGGGTTACGTAGTAGCAACCCATGACGATGTCCTGCGACGGGCTGATGATCGGCGCGCCATTGGCAGGGCTGAAAATGTTATTGGTCGACATCATCAGCGTATGCGCCTCGACCTGGGCTTCGATCGAAAGCGGTAGATGCACGGCCATCTGATCGCCGTCGAAGTCGGCGTTGAAGCCCTTGCAAACCAGCGGATGAATCTTGATGGCGTTGCCTTCGATCAGCACTGGTTCAAAGGCCTGAATCCCCATGCGGTGCAGCGTCGGGGCCCGGTTGAGGAGCACCGGGTGATTGCGGATGACCTCTTCGAGGATATCCCACACCTCGTCGTCTTTGCGTTCAAGCATGCGCTTGGCGCTCTTGATCGTGTCTGCATGCCCCAACTCTTTCAGCCGACGGATGATGAACGGCTGGTACAGTTCGAGCGCAATTTTCTTGGGCAGCCCGCACTGGTGCAGCTTGAGTTCGGGACCGACGACGATCACGCTACGGGCCGAGTAATCGACGCGCTTGCCCAGCAGGTTTTCGCGGAATCGCCCTTGTTTACCCTTAATCATGTCGGTGAGCGACTTGAGAGGGCGGTTCGAAGACCCCAGGACGGGGCGCTTGCAGCGGTTGTTGTCGAAGAGCGCGTCGACCGATTGTTGCAGCATCCGCTTTTCGTTACGGACAATGACCTCGGGCGCGTTCAGATCGACGAGCTTCTTGAGCCGATTGTTGCGGTTGATAATGCGGCGGTACAGATCGTTCAGATCGCTGGTGGCGAAGTTCCCTGAATCGAGCAGAACCAGCGGCCGCAGATCGGGCGGAATCACCGGAATGACATCGAGCACCATCCATTCGGGACGATTGTCGCTGTCGCGCAGAGCTTCGATGATCTTCAGCCGTTTAATCAGCTCTTTCGTCTTCTGCTGACTGTTTGTGACTTTCAACTCCTCGCGGAGCTTCTGCGACTGTTCGACCAGATTGAGCTTGGCCAACAGCTTCTTGACGGCTTCGGCCCCCATTTCGACTTCAAACGAGCCCTCGCCGAACTTATATCGCGCCTGCCGGGCTTCATCTTCGGTGAGCAACTGGTTGGCGCGCAGCGGCGTATCGCCCGGATCGAGAACGACGTAATCCTGGAAATAAATGACCTTTTCCAGGCTCGAAGTCTTCATGTTCAGCAGCGCGCCCAGACGGCTGGGCATCGACTTGAAGAACCAGATATGCACGACCGGCGCGGCCAGTTCGATATGGCCCATGCGTTTGCGGCGCACGCGGCTGTGCGTCACCTTGACGCCGCAGCGGTCGCAGATCATTCCCTTGTACTTCATGCCGCGGTATTTACCGCAGGCGCATTCCCAGTCCTTCTCGGGGCCGAAAATGCGCTCGCAGAACAAGCCGTCGCGCTCCGGGCGGTAGGTACGATAATTGATCGTCTCGGGCTTTTTGACTTCACCAAACGACCAACTGCGGATGTCGTGCGGGCTGGCCAGACCGATCTTGATGGCGCCGTAGTCATTAACACGATCATACGCGGTTTCGGCGGTGCTCACTGGCTACTCTCCTGATACGGGTGCGGGGAGGGTTGAGAGACCCTTCAAACGCGTTTCTTTTCAAGCTGAAGATTGAGGGCCAACCCGCGAATTTCGTTGTTAAGAACATCGAAGCTGGCGGGGGTGCCGGCTTCGAGCGTGTTCTCGCCCTTAACCATCGACTCGTAAATCTTGGTGCGGCCTTCGACGTCGTCGCTCTTGACGGTAAGCAGTTCTTGCAGAATGTAGGCCGCTCCATAGGCCTCGAGCGCCCAGACTTCCATTTCCCCGAAGCGCTGGCCGCCGAAACGGGCTTTGCCACCCAGAGGCTGCTGGGTGATGAGCGAGTAAGGACCGGTGGCGCGGGCATGCACCTTGTCGTCGACCAGGTGGTGCAGCTTGAGCATGTAAATCTGCCCGACTGTCACTTTTTGCTCAAATGCATCGCCGGTGCGTCCATCGTACAGTACGGTCTTGCCATCGGCGGGCATTCCCGCCTCGATCAAGACGGCGTGAATGTCTTCTTCGGTCGCACCGTCGAAGACCGGGCAGACCGCCCGATAGCCGAGTTTGGCGACGCCCCAGCCCAGGTGTGTTTCGAGAATCTGGCCGACGTTCATACGACTGGGAACGCCCAGCGGATTGAGAATAATATCGACGGGTGTGCCGTCGTCCAGAAAGGGCATGTCTTCGATGGGCAGAACTTTCGAAATCACACCCTTGTTCCCGTGGCGGCCGGCCATTTTGTCGCCGACTGAGATCACGCGTTTCGAGGCCACATACACCTTGACCATCTGCAACACGCCGCTGGGCAGTTCGTCGCCGCGCTTCATCGTGTTGACGATACGGTCGCGCAGGTCGATCGCCAGTTCGACGGCCGACCAGTGGTCTTTAATGGCTTCCTGGCAGTCGGCCCGCTTCTGCGGGCTGCGGATGTCGAGCTTCTCGAAGTTGTCTTTAAAGTTGAGGGCATAGGCCGCCACAAACTTGTCTTCGGCGTCGCGGAGAACATGCCCTTCGTCGTCTTGCAGTTTGCGGTCGAGAGCCTTCTCGAACTCGACCAGGAATTTACGGAAGACTTCGGCGATGTTTTTGTTGCCGTCGTCTTCTTTGACCTTCAACTCGGCTTCAAACTTGCGGCGCTCTGACTCGGTAAGGCTCATGCGGCGCGAGAACTTCTGTGTGTCGATGACGATGCCCTCGACACCGCTGGGAACTTCCAGCGATTCGTTTTTCACGTCTTCGCCGGCCCGGCCAAAAATGGCGTGCAGCAATTTCTCTTCAGGGGTCAATTCGGCCTTGGCCTTGGGCGAAACCTTGCCGACAAGAATGTCGCCCGGTTCGACGCGCGTACCCACCTGAACAACGCCGTCTTCCCCAAGATGTCGCAATGCCTTCTCGCTGACATTGGGAATATCGCGTGTGAATTCTTCGCGGCCCAGCTTGGTCTCGCGGATTTCGACGTCGAACTCATCGATGTGAATCGACGTGTACACGTCCTCTTTCACCAGCCGCTCCGAAAGAATGATGGCATCTTCGAAGTTGTACCCTTCCCACGACATGAAGGCGACCAGGACGTTGCGGCCCAGCGAGAGTTCGCCGTCGCGCGTGGCTGCGCTGTCGCACAAGACCTGCGACTTCTTGACCCGTTGGCCGAGCTTCACGATCGGCTTCTGATTCATGCAGGTGCGCTCGTTGAGCCCGGTGAACTTCTGCAGCGGGTAAATCCGCCCGTCGACCTCAATGCGCGTGGCATCGACGAAGTTGACCGTACCTGCCTTTTCGGCCTTGATGAGCATACCCGAGTTCTCGGCGACGGCCCGTTCGAGACCTGTGCCCACAACCGGTGCCTCGGTGATCAACAGCGGCACGGCCTGCCGCTGCATGTTTGAGCCCATTAACGCCCGGTTGGCGTCGTCATGCTCGAGAAACGGAATCAGACCGGCCGAGACACCGACCATCTGGCACGGCGCCACGTCCATGAACTCGACCTGCTTGACGTCGACATGCACGAAGTCGCCGCGATAACGCACCAGCACGCGATCATCGCGCAGCCGGGCGTTGACGACGGCCGTATCTGCCGGAGCAAGGTAGGCGTTCGACTCTTCGTCGGCTCGCAACCACCGCACTTCTTCAGTGACTTTGCCGTTCTTGATGATCCGATAGGGGGTAATCAGAAAGCCGTAATCATCGACTTTGGCAAACATGCTCAGCGAAGAAATCAAACCGATGTTGGTTCCTTCGGGGGTCTCGATGGGGCAAATGCGCCCATAGTGCGAAATATGAACGTCACGAACTTCAAACCCGGCTCGCTTGCGATTAAGGCCGCCGGGGCCCAGGGCGCTTAGTCGTCGCTCGTGCGTCAGGGTTGAAAGGGGGTTGGTCTGGTCGACCACCTGCGACAGCTCGCCGCGGCCGAAGAAATACTCAATCGCCGCCGACACACTCTTGGGATTAACAAGCGTGCGGGGCGACATTTCCTGCACGTCTTTAAGGCTCATCCGCTCCTGAACGGTGCGGCGCAGCTTCAGAAATCCTTTGCGGATTTCGTCTGAAGCCAGCTCGTCAATCGTCCGCAAACGGCGATTGCCCAGGTTGTCGATGTCATCGACGCTTACCGAGGGGTCGCCCGCCCGCAGTTTCAGAATATAGCGAATGGCATTGATAAAATCTTCTGACCGCAGCGTCATGACATCGTCTGGAACATCCTGCGCGAACTTGCGGTTGATGCGGAATCGCCCCACCCGCCCCAGCCGGTAACGGTTCACATCGAAGAATTTCTCATGGAACAGTTCGATTGCCTTTTCGAGCTGCGGGGGATTTCCCGGACGCAACCGCTGGTAAATCTTCAGGAGCGCTTCCTGGTGACTTGTCGTCGTGTCTTCCTGAATGCTGTTGAGAATCAGCGGGTCAGTGATGGCGTCGATGATTTCGGCGCTCTTGACTCCCGAACCAGCAATCTCTTGTGCCAACTCGACAGAAATCATCTGCCCGGCCTCGGCGATAATTTCGCCCGAGCGTTCGCTCTTAACCGGGTAAATCACATCATCAGCCGCGAACTTCCCCGTCAATTTCTTGACCACGTCGGCTTCCGACGACTTGACGACCTTGGTGGGGTAGAAGCAGCGAATCACGGCCGCGTCAGACGAATACTCCTGGCTCATGGCGCGCAACAGCGTGATCGACGAAAATTTGCCGCTCTGGTCGATGCGCACGCCAAGTGTCTCGCGCTTGCCGATGTTCAGCTCGATCCAGCTGCCGCGCTCGGGAATGATTCGGCAGGAAAAAGTTTTACGCTCGCCAGGCTCAGAACTGGAAACAAAATCAACGCCGGGTGAACGGTGCAACTGGCTCACGACGACGCGCTCGGCACCATTGATGATGAATTCGCCGCCGCCCAGCATGATCGGCATGTCACCCAGGTAAACTTCTTCGTCGATCGACTGCTCTTTCAAGAGACGCAGCCAGACACGGAATGGCCGACCGTAGGTGAGGCGCAACTGGCGACATTCGACAGGTGTGTAGCGCGGCTTTCCAAGTTCGTATTTGACGAAATCGAGCTTGTGCTGGCCGTCGTAGCTCGTGATCGGAAAAATCTCCCGCATAATCTCTTCGAGACCGTGCGGTTTGCGATGTTTCGGATCGGCGTCGAGCTGCAGGAACCGCGCATACGATTCAGTCTGAATCTGCGTCAGGTCGGAAAGCGCAAACTCACCTGAGAGTCGGCCAAAATTGCGGACACGGTCAAGTTTCAGAAAGTGCGCAGCGGGTGTTGCCATATTCTGCTCTCTGTGAAGATGAAACGCAGCTCGGCCGATCGAGTCATTCGCCGGGATTGGGCGCGCACGAAAACCTCCGTCCGCACCGGTGCGAGGGGACACACGCCATAAGAGCCAATCCGATCCGTCATCTCTGGCTGCGGAACCATCACTGAATAAAGGGACGAGCCCCGACAAAAGGGACGGAAGCAAGTGAGACTGCGGTGCGGCAAATCCGACTCGAAAGACCGAATCGGGATACCGGTTACTTGATCTCGACTTTCGCACCGGCCGCTTCGAGCTCCGCCTTCAGCTTGTCGGCATCTCCTTTGGAAATCCCTGTCTTGACCGGCTTGGGGGCAGCCTCGACCAGATCTTTGGCCTCTTTCAATCCCAGACCCGTCGCCGAACGAACGACCTTGATCACGCCGATCTTATTCTCGCCGTAGGCCGCCAGAACCACGTCGAATTCGGTCTTCTCTTCGACCGGGGCTGCCGCAGCCGCCGCCGGACCTGCCGCCATCATAACACCGCCGCCGGCCGGCTTAATGCCATGCACTTGTTCGAGGTAGTCAGCCAGCGATTTTGCCTGGAGCAAAGTCAATGAGACGATTTTGTCTCCCAGGGTCTTCGTGGATTCGTCAAAATTGGTTGTTGCCTCAGCGGTCGACATGGAATCAATCTCCCTCGTTACGTTAGGTCTACAGAAATCAGACGTTGGTGGTGAATGAATGGTTACGCGAAAACACTACGACGCCGCGACCGGGGCCGAATCCGGTACTGCATCCGGCTCTTTTTCGGCGATCGATTTGACCTGACCGCACACCGTTCCGCCGGCGCCCAGAAGCGCTCCAGCGATAAGTGCCCCCGGAGCGAGGCACATGGAGACGACTTTTCCCAGGAGTTCTTCCCGGGAAGGGCTCTTACTGAGGGCCACAACACCGGCCTGATCGATCGAATTTCCCTCGACGACCCCCCCCTTAATCTGCAGTGGCTCAAGATCTTTGGCCCATTTGGCAATCTCTTTGGAAAGCGCCACGATGTCTGGGCCACCGAACACCAGCGTCGAAGGCCCCGCCAGAAACGGATTGAGGCCCGAGAGCCCCAGGTCGCCCAGCACCTTGCGCGCCAGGGCGTTCTTGACTCCCAGCATCGTAATCTTCTGCTTCCGCAACTTGAGACGCAGATTATTCTCTTTCACGCCATCCAGTTTCGAATAATCGACTACCAGAATGTCGCGGTGCTGGCCGATCCGCTCACGCAGTTCGGCTACCAGCAGATCCTTAATCTTCTTACTCATGGCTTATCGTCCTAGGCCGCAACCGAAATGCCAGGCGACATTGTCGCCGTGATCGTAATACTGCGAACGTAAACCCCCTTCGAGGAGGCTGGCTTGAGCGAGCGGATCAGCTTCAGCAGTGCTTCGACATTCTCGGTCAATTGCGTTTCAGTGAACGACAGTTTCCCCGCCACGCAATGCACGATGCCAGCGGCATCCGCACGAAATTCAACCTTTCCCGCTTTGTACTCGCGAACCGCGTTCAACACATCCTGCGTCACCGTGCCGGCGCGCGGCGAAGGCATCAACCCTCGCGGGCCCAATACACGGCCCAACGGGCCCACGGCCCCCATCATGTCGGGGGTCGCAATTGCCACGTCGAAGTCAGTCCATCCCCCCTTGACCTTCTCGGCCAGTTCGGCCCCACCCACAAAATCGGCGCCCGCCTTTTCGGCGATGGCGGCATTGTCGCCTTGGGCAAAAACCAGCACGCGCTTCGATTTGCCAATGCCGTGAGGCAGGACGATCGAGCCACGCACGGTCTGATCGGCCTGCTTGGTGTCGACGCCCAGACGAATCGCCACTTCCACCGATTGATCGAATTTGCAGGGTTTGATTCCCTTCGGCAGCGAGGGCTCAAGTGATTTGAGTTTGGCTACCGCCGAGGCAACGTCGCTGGGGGTTAGATTCGTCACCTGCCCCAAGAGAAATTTGAACCGTTTAGATTGCCGTGCCATGATGAATCTCTTCTTCCTTCAATGACCTGCCATGTATTTCCGCGAGTTCCAACGATCGACAACCCGCCGAAAACAATTCCACGACTCTAACATTCAACCCGCTTCAACAGTCAACCAGACCTTAATCGACGGCCCTAATCGACAATGTCGATTCCCATACTGCGGGCCGTGCCGGCAATTACCCGCGCCGCCTGCTCAAGCGATGACGAGTTCATGTCGTTGAACTTCACCTTCGCAATGTCGAGCACCTGGCTCTTCGTCACTTTACCCACTCTGTCGAGTTTAGGATTCGCAGCCCCTTTGGCCACCTGTGCTGCCTGCTTCAACAAGACGGCGGCCGGCGGACTCTTCGTAATGAATTCAAACGAGCGATCGCTGTAGATGGTGACGACAACGGGAATTGTCGTTCCTTTCATCTCTTTCGTCCGCTCATTGAACTGCATCACGAACTGACCGATATTAACGCCGTGAGGACCGAGCGCCGTCCCCACCGGGGGGGCCGGTGTCGCCTGACCACCGGTGACTTGAATCTTGACTTGTGCTGTGACTTGCTTTGCCATCGTGCCTGCCTGTTGCCAACCGCGCCAGTAAACCGTCGAAGGCACATTCCCCGTGCCGTGTCCACACACCACGTGTGCAGATCACACTTCCTATTACACTGCTTCAATCTGCCAGTATTCCAATTCCACAGGAGTCGACCGGCCAAAGATCTCAATCAACACATTCACGCGGCCGCTCGCCTCATCAACCGTGTCTACCGTTCCTTCAAAACTCTCAAACGTGCCTTCCTTGATCTTCACCCGATCGCCCGGGACGAAGTCGATCTTAATCTTCGGCTGCGTGACATCTTCTTTCGCAGTTTCCAAACCGAGCATTCGCTGAATCTCATGATCTTGCATCGCAATCGGCTTGCCCGCCGCGCCGGTGAAGTCGCCTACCCCGCTCGTCTCACGCACCAGAAACCACGACTCGTCATTCAGAATCATTTGCACCATGATGTAGCCGGGATACAGCTTTCGCTCGGTGATGCGTTTCTTGCCTCCCTTGGTCTCGGCAACCTTCTCAGTCGGTATGATGATCTCGCCGAAATACTTCTCTAATCCTTCGCGGCGTACGCGCCGCGAAATATTGTCGCGAATCGATTTTTCGCGGTTGCTCTGCACCTTCAAGACGTACCAGCGCAGCTGCTCTTCTTCATTCCCATCGGCGCCGGCAGCAGCATCCGCTTCTGAATTCATCACAGAAATCCCTGCCATCTTGATAACAATTCTCCGACACCGCTCACCCGTCCAGCAGGCGACCCGGCAAGATACGCCGCAACGAGACTCTGCCCGCCTCACACACCGCGGCTGCAAAGTCCGCAGCGGCAATCACGACCCCCGCTGCAGCACTCCGATTTTCGTAAGAATCAACAACCAGGCGTTGTCGTACGCGAACAACACAATTCCCAGGAACAGCATGGTGCTCAAAACCACAATCGTTGCCCGATACAACTCCTGCTTGCTGGCCCACGAAACCTTATTCATCTCGGCTTCCACCGAAATCAAAAATTCGGCAAACTTGGGGAAATTGACCAACCGAAAAATCACCCAGGCTGCCACCGCCGTAATTGCCAC
>JAYTRB010000036.1:0-3929 GCA_043746425.1 Planctomycetia bacterium | reverse complement strand
TTTCCCTACAGCCCTCGGCGGGGCACGCCGGCGGCGAATTTTCCCGGTCAGGTGCCCGCCAAGGAAAAAAAAGAACGCTGCCTTCGTCTGGCCGAACTGGAACAGCAGTTGGCGCATCGGTATCATGAGAGTCTCTTGGGCAAGCCGTTGTCGGTGTTGGTCGAAGCCCGGCCAGCCAGCCGCCCGGGTTACATGCTGGGGACGGCGTGCCGCTATGTTCCAGTCGAATTGCCCGGTTCTGCGAGCAATCTAGGCGAATTGATCGAGGTGACGGCCGATTTCGTGTTGCCAGGCGCGGTGAGCGCTTCTCGAAGGGAGTTGGGTGCGTGTCGTCTTTAAGCGAGTTCCTGCCGAAATACTTGCGGTTACAACAGGCCGACGAAAATGCGGCCGTTGTCGTCGTCGGAGTCGAGCTCTTGACCGAAGATGTCAATCTCGACCAGTTCGGGCATGAGCTCTTTGCCCTGGTCGAGCAATTCGGCTGTCGGCGGCTGGTCGTCAATCTGAGTGAAGTGCGGATGGTGACGAGCGCCGGCCTGGGAAAGCTGATCACCCTGCACCGAAAAATGCACCGCCATCAGGGGACGGTCATTTTCTGCCACTTGCAAGAGGCTGTCGAAGATGTGCTGCGAACCAGCCGCCTGATCACCTATCTGCAAGTTGCGGCCGATGTTCCTTTGGCCATCGCCGCCCTCCCGCCAGTCTAGTCCAATTTCACACGCACCAAAAGGTGAGCCACGCTGATTTCGCACCCCAGGTCGCCGCCCGGCTCATCAGTATTTCCACACCACGTCAGCCGACGTTCTGAATTCCGCCGAATTCGGCCCCCCTCATGGGAATCGTTCAGGCGAATCGCCCAGATATTATGCTGATCGACATTGAAGGCATTGATGGCACTGGAAAAGGAACCCAGGCGCGCCTCTTATGTGACCGACTCAATCGGGCCGGTGTCTCAGCCAGCCTTGTCAGTTTTCCGCGTTACGACGCGACACTTTTCGGCCGGGCTGTTGGCGAATTCCTGAACGGACAATTTGGGTCGCTGGCCCAGGTGCATCCCTTTCTGGTGTCACTGCTGTTCGCCGGCGACCGGTTTGAATCGAAGCCGTTTCTGCTCGATGCCATGCATCACAGCCATGTCGTGGTGCTCGATCGGTACGTGGCGTCGAATGTGGCCCACCAGGCTTCAAAACTCGACGGCACAGCCCGCGCCGATTTGACAAGCCGAATTCTTCAAATCGAATTCGATGTCTTCGCCCTGCCCCGCCCCGACATGGTGCTGCTGCTTGATCTGCCGGTGGCTGTCGCACAAGAACTCATTGCGAAAAAAGGGGCGCGCAGCTACACCGACCAGAAAGCCGACATTCAGGAAGCCGACAGCCTCTACCTCGAACGGGTGCGCGACGTCTATTGCGAACTCGCACGCTCAGAACCCGATTGGCAGATCGTTGCCGGCTGCGACGCAGACGGCCTGCGGCCGATCTTTGCGATCGCCGATGAGATTTGGGAGCGCGTTGAAAAACGGCGACGGCACGGCTCGTAACAGAGCTCACCAACCTGCAGACGCGATGACAATCGCTCGCCGCGAACGCAGACGAATCGGGCTGCGATCGTATCCACCACGCGAGCGCCCGCAGCTTCGAATCGATGATGCTTTCGCTTCGACATTCCGCCATCATTTCTTCTTGACTTTCTACGACTGCCGTCGTAACATTGACTTTCCTACGACGATCGTCGTAAATCAGGAGAGCATTTCATGGCGAAGGACGTCCCCTCACTCGGCGAACTTGAAATTCGCGTCTTGCGAATGGTTTGGGAACACCAGCCCTGCACCGAACGGCAGATCAGCGACCGCATTCAGGCCGATCGCAATGTAGCCCGCACCACCGTTCTCAAAACGATGCAGCGTCTCGAGGGCAAGGGGCTTCTGGTCCGCATCCCGGGCGAAGGGCCAATCACGTTCAGAGCGGCACTCGACCAGAAACGGGTCATCCCCGCGCTTGTCGGCCGTTTTGTCGAGACAATTCTGGGGGGGTCGGCCGATCCGCTTGTGGCCTATCTGGCGGGCGCAGCAAAACTCTCGGCCAACGACCTCGAAGCCCTGCGTCATATCGCCCGCAAAATCGAACGCGTTTCTGACGAACAAGACCGAAAGCGAGCATAACGGCCCTTCAGCCAGCAAGAGCGAGCGTCGCCGATGCCAGACTTTCTCGAAACTCTGAATACCGCAGCTGAGATCGGTGTCGATCGAATCTGGGCCGTCGTCTGGCAATCGACAATCCTGACGGCCGCTTTGGCGATGGTGGCGGGGCTCTTCCTGCGGAATTCATCGCCCGGACTGCGGTACTGGGTATGGCAGATTCTGGCGATCAAACTCCTTCTTATGCCGGTCTGGATTTACGCGATCCGCCTGCCGCAACTCCCTCGGGCCAAGATGTACGGACCGATTGCCAATTCGGCCGCTGTGAATTCGGCCGGTGTCGATCTGCGGCACGCGCCGCTGCGTCTCCCCCAGCGACCGACAGTTACTGAAATGGCGAGTGACAAGGTCGATTCACTGCCCGGCGTCGATCAGTCGCCACGTCATCCCAAAGCACCCGTGGCAGACGGCGCGTGGCGCATCACCTGGCAGAGTTGGCTGCTGTTCGCTTGGGCAGGCGGCGTTCTGGCTCAAATTGCGCGGCTGTTATCGCAGTGGTACCGGCTGGGCCGGCTGCTGCGGCAAGCCGCGCCTGCCGACGACACGCTGCTGAAGCTGCTTGCAGTTGCAAGCGCTCAAATGGGAATAAGCCGCGCCCCACAGGCCTATTTGACCGAAGTCGATTGCTCGCCTTTCGTTTGTGGGATTCGCCGCCCCGCGATTGTGATGTCTCGAAAACTTGCGGCTGCACTTTCGCCCACCGAACTGAGCCATGTGCTGTTGCACGAACTGGCACATGTGCGGCGGCGCGATCTCATGTGGGGCTGGGTCTGCGTGATATCGCGCCTGGTGTATTTCTTTCACCCGGTCATGCACTGGATCTGCTACCGCCTGCGTCTGGAATGCGAACTGGCGTGCGACGAAATCGCGATGTCGCTGACAGGGCACGATGCGCATGAGTATGCGGCGACGCTGGTGCATGTCGTCAGTCATTCGTCAGAGCCCGCCGTTTTTAGAATGGACGCCGCATCTGCCGGTCTGAGTGGAGAGAATCGATGAATCATTCGTTCGGCCCGTGGACAACCGCCATCGGTACTGGCGGCAATCACCAACTCAACACGTTTTGGAAAAGGAGACTCGCCATGCTGCCCGCGCTGAATCAGTCTGCGTCTCGCGCCACCCGGCACTCATTCATCGTTCTTGGCGCCCTGGGAGTTATCGCGATCGCCGTGCCGACTCTCAGTTGGACTGCGCTTTCGCAGACTGCCGAGCATGCAGGGCTCAATCTGGCCGACGCCGGCGAAACTGGCGAGGCGGGACAGGGGGAATCGCATGCCAGGCACAATGAAAAGCCATTGGCCAAGACCAAGACAAAAGGCGACAGAGCAGCAGTTGAGGTTGAGTACTTCCCCCGGCCAACAAAGGCCGAAGAGCGCATCCTCGAGGCACTCGACAGGCCAACCACCGTCGAATTCATTGACTTGCCGCTGGAAGACTGCCTCACCTACCTCATGGAATATCATGACAATCAAAATGACAAGAATTCGAATCCATCCAGATTGGCAATCTATCTGGACAAGCCAACGCTCACCGACGAAGGGGTCGCGCACGATCAACCCATTAATCTAAAACTCAACGACCTGCGCTTAGAATCGGTGCTGAATCTGCTGCTCGATCCGATCCAGCTCACGTTTCTCATCGAGGACGAAGTCCTGAAAATCACGACAAAAGCCAAGGCTGGCGAGAAACTGATGACACGCACCTATCCGGTACTCGATCTCTACCGGGGTCG
>JAYTRB010000035.1:0-2772 GCA_043746425.1 Planctomycetia bacterium | reverse complement strand
GAAAGACTCGGTACTGAATGGGGCGCGGCAAAGCAATTTGCCAGTGTAGCGACCAGAGGGAGGAAACTCGAAGAAGAGCCGATGGTGGCTGTGAAACTTTCTGACGCGCGGATAAGAAAGCCCCCCGGGCCGCCTAAGGCGGCCCGGGGGGCCCGCGCACAATGTTTACCATCGCCGCGAGAATCGCGCTTCAAAAAGCGCATCGCGAGAATCATTTGATTGAAGTGCCCGCTCGCACGAACTCGGCAGGGCGAGCCCAGAGAGTGTCGGCAGATTCACGATTTACAAACTGCAGTTTCCATTTTTTCACTTGCAATTCATCAGTTCGCGAAGAGCCCCGTCCCCCACCAGTTGCCGGCTGAATCGCGAACGAGATCGTAACCAAAAATCGAGGCCGGGGCACTCATGATTCCCCAGTGAGCAGGAGAGCCGTACCACTGATCGACCACCTCGACAGCGGCTTCGATCAGCCCGCGGTTGCCAGCCATGGCCGCTACTTCCATCGCCGATTTTCCGGTCTGGGCTGCTATTTCTCCATACCTGGTTCCCCAGTCGTGATGTCCCACCGAGCCGTAATCGGCCATCAGCTTCGAAGATTGCCGGGCCTGCTTGCACAGATATCCGTGGCATTGACCGTCGGTCGTGCTGACGGGCGCGGCGGGGTGCAGCCGAACCGCGTAAATGAGTGCTCGCTGGGTAACGCTTCCTTTGGGCAGCCCCAACACGATTTTCGTCGAACGAATCGTGTAGTGTTTGCCGGGAGTGAACGGGTGAGCCGAGACGACATGCCCGTACAGGTCGGAATCGGAGTCGGTCAAATCGATAACGGCCAGACCTTGGCGGTTGTACATGTATTTGAAAGAACTGTGATTGAGCATTTTCAGGTCGGGCATTTCGGGAACCCGGAACGGCCGTTTGGCATCGAGGGGCAGTACGACCCGCACGACCTTCGAGAGTGGTTCGAGCAGCTCCTCACTGGCCAGAACGTCGCGCTCGTAAATGTCGGCAAGCTGGGGTTGAGATTCATCGCGAAAGCAGGCGAAAAGCATTTTTTTCTCATCGCGAGCCTGCCTGTACGCGGCACTGTAATCGGTATGCCAATCGAGAGCACCGATGGTACGGCGAATGGGGGATAACATTCGCAGCCACCCGTTCAGATCGGGGATGGTGACCAATCTGGCGAGATCGAAATCGGGGGCTGTGACGAGGGCAATCGCCCGTGATTCCTGCGCCGACGCAGACAAAGGGAATGCGATCGTGAGCGAAAGAGCAAGCGCGATCTGTGCGCAGATTCTCAGCGACGTCATGGCTGAATCTCCTTAGCGGGTTACATGGATAAAACACTTCCGGAGGACCTTCCTCCGTGAGCAACCAACTGCGGTTGCTCTCTGCGGCGCCCTTGAACGGGCATTTACCCAGCCTGGCTGGCGAACCAGCCTCTACCCAGCTTGAATGGCTTTAGCCCCTCAAAACCTCAGCGACAACTTCTCTGGTAGACCCATGCGAACAGTCGCCCCGCGTTCGCGCTACCCATTCTTCTAAGCGGTTTCTGCTCCGGAATCCTGCACCCGGGATTCGTTCTCCAGCAGACTGCCCCGACGCAAACCGGGAGGAATTCCTCCCAGATTACGATGCGCAATTAATTCGGCCACGATGCTGATGGCAATTTCGGCCACCGTCTGCGATCCAATGTCGAATCCCAGCGGAGCCGCGACCCTGCCCAGCGCCGAACGCGAAATCCCCTCGGTCAGCAAATCGTCGAAGATCAGTTTGATCTTCCGGCGGCTGCCGATCATCCCCACATACGCGGCTGACGTTTCTGCCAAGTGGTACAACGCCTCTTCGTCGTGATTATGCCCCCGCGTCACGATCAGGCAGTACGTGTGTGCGTCAATCTCGAGCCCCGACAGGGCGGTGTCAATCGAACCCACCAGCAGTCGGCTGGCCGTCGGAAAACGAACGCTGTTGCAGTATTCCTCGCGATCGTCGACGACCCACACGTCGAAATCGACTTCGGACGACAACTGCGCCACCTTTTGGCCCACATGCCCCGCGCCGACGATGACCAGTCGACAGCGCTCAAGGAACGGCAAATACGAAATTCCCTGATCCACATACGGCCTGGGACGCTGCTGAACCGGTCGGAGATGCCCCACGACGACCGCTGGGGCGGCCGACCGGCCCCGCGCGGCAATGATTTCCCCCTCACAGTTCAGCAGAAAGCGGTCTCCTGCATGACCCCCCTCGGCCTTTTCCGGATCAATAACTACGGCTTCGGTGCATCCCACGCCAGAACAAATCAAGCTGTTCAACGTCTCGAAATACGCAACATCTTCATGGGGGCGAAGCGGGTCGACCAGCATTTTCATCCGGCCACCACAGATCAGCCCATCATCCCAGCCGTAACTGTCGTCGAGCTGGAATGTCAGAAGTTCGGTTTCCCCTTGATCGATGAGCCGTTGAGCCCGACGTTTTACTTCGGCCTCAACACACCCCCCTCCCAATGTGCCGGCTTGCGACCCATCGGGAAAGACGAGCATCGCCGCTCCGGCCTTCTGCGGCGTCGAACCACGGGTCTCGACGAGGGCCGTATAGGCAACTGCCTGCCCGCCACGAAGAGCCTGTAGAAGTTGATCGAGAATTTTACGCATTTTAAACGATCGGAAAAGTCAGCTGAAATCCCCCAGCATCCATCCGGGGTCACCATCCTAGCGGCGCAGAGAGCGTTCGACAACCTTCGCGTGCTTCGCGAATGCAAGAACACGGCATGTC
>JAYTRB010000034.1:0-5706 GCA_043746425.1 Planctomycetia bacterium | reverse complement strand
CCCATTCCACCTGCGTGATCTGCCCGTTGCTCGAATTGTCGATCTGCGAAAACCACTGACCGGCCTGTCCCTGCTGCTTGATGAAGGGTGAGCGGTCCGACCAATCGAAGTCGTCGGGTTTCAATTCGCCGTTGCGGTCGCGGTCGAGGCGTTCGAACAACTCGGCCGAGCCGGAAAACTCGTCGGGGGTAATCGCTCCGTCTGCATCCTGGTCGTAGCGCCCGACGAGCCAGTCCCAGCCGTAGCGGCTCTGGCCCGGATGAAACCACCCTTCGCCCGGCCCCATTTGCGAACCCTTGAGAATGGCCGTGACCATCTGCACGGCCTCTGCCTCTCTGACCCGCGCCATCGATTGGCGGCACCAGGCAGCTACCCCGCCAATTGAAGAGTGGACTTGATTGGGGGTGGTGGAATCATCCGCTGCCAATGGGGCGATAGCGACAGAACTTGTAACGCAATAGGTAACAGCCAGACATGCCAGGAATTGGCGCCACATGAGGATGCTCCAGAGGATTGAAATGACGACTGATGATACGAGCAATAAACAAGCGTTATTTGAACATGTCGCGAAAGACCGTCAAGGCGGGCGCTGTTCCGACGACATAGGTCACTGTCCTTTCGGATTTCGCCCCCGCTTTGTCTTCCAAAGACTGCCTGACCCTGGCGATCAAATTCGCCGACTCGGGCTTTCCGTCGTCGAGAACTTCATAGTCCAAGAGTTTCATTCCACCCGACCAGTCGAGATCCTGAACGACGATGGATGGCGTCTGTTCTCGCACATCTTGTGGAGACTCTCCCTTCTTCCAGCTTTCCATCACCGATGTCAGTGTATCGAGCGCCGTATCGGGATCGACAGGAGCCGACTCGTACGGGCCCGACCCGCAACCGGTTAAAACGAAGCCGCATAAAAGTGCGATGAGCGACAAGCGGCCTCGCCCCGCGTGCGCCTCGGGTGCCATTAGCTTGGGATCCATGATGGAATGTCCTTCAAATGCAAAAATGAGCCCATAAAAAATGGTTGCATAATCTCAATTCAGAGAACGCATCAGAAACGGCCCGGCGCACGGTGCGTCGCCGGGCCGTGAAGCGGCGATTAAAAGTCGCCGATTACCTCGCTTCCGTTCCGGCTTCCCAGGCCGCGCCACGTGCCAAGATTGATGCTGTCGCCGACAAATCGGACCGAACCATCGGCCAAAAGCAGGTGAACACCGCCTGTATGCCGACTGCTGGGAGGCATCGTGGCCCGCAAGGCAATGAAGAAGCCGCACGAGCGCGTGTCGGGTCCGTTCACATGCAGGTAGGTGTGCTGGCCGTGAATCCAGGGTGCCCCCATAAAGAGCGGGAACTGATTGGCCAGGTTCGTAATGTCGACGGCGGCGCACATTTGAATGGCTTCGTCGGGCGTATTGGGAAACGCCGGGCTGAAGAACACATCTTCGATTGGGCTGACGACTGCGTTGTTGCCGTCGGCCAGTCGCCTCTCGCTGAATGCGGCCGTGTTGCTCGAGCCGTCAGTGATGTCGGCCATGGTGACGCGGCTATGATAATAGAAGACTCCGTTCTGAGCCGGGAACCCGCTGTTTGGTCCGACAGGATCACCCCAGATGATGCCATTTCCTTTGTTGGCCATGTAGTTCGTCGTACCGCCGATACCCGCCAGATTCATCGTCACATCCGATGGGCACCGCAGCATGGGAATGCTGGTCATCAGGGCCAACTGGTTTGATGGGTCGTTGTACGGAACCGAGAAGTTGATCGTGTTATACACGTTGGCCTGGTCGATATACGGAAGCATCTGACTCATTGCCGAATACCCGTTGGGCGAATCGAGTTGCCCGAACGGGAAGCATCGGAACGTCTCGTTATAGTTGTGCATCGCCAGTCCAATCTGTTTGAGGCTGTTCTTGCACTGCGAGCGGCGGGCCGCTTCGCGTGCCTGCTGCACGGCCGGCAGCAGCAGCGAGACGAGGACTGCAATGATGGCGATGACGACCAATAGTTCGATCAAAGTAAATCCACGACGATGCGACATGGTTCAATTCTCCTGATCACTGATAATCGAATGGAAACACGGAAACGAAAAGAAACAAACTGCGGATGAGCAGAAAAAAGAGCGATTTCAAACTCCCAGTCTGCAAGACGTAACTCGAAAAGTCCCCGTCGAAAGACGTAACGCGAGCGTGTGCCGTGCGCCATACAACGGCGCGACATTGTCACATTGACCGAGAGCAGCTGGCGCGCGACGCACACGCAGTTCGACGAATTGATTCGTCTTTCTAGGTACGCCCGAGCGGCGATTTCGAGGGTTGCATCCAGGGGGCCGACCTAAGGTGTGGCACGCGTCAAAAGCGATGATACGCGCGCCAGTACCCGGGACCGACATCCGAGACGCGGGCTGCTGGCCGGGCGCGACACCATTCTGGAAAATCCAGCTTCAGAGCCGCTTGCGGCGCATCCCTTAGAAATCGCCCGCCAACTAGCGTGGCGGCCGGAGAATGCTCAAACCGCAACCATCGCACGCAATAGCGCACGGCGCAGAAGGCAAACCTTGACTGGCAGGCAACATCGTGAGCGCCGTGCCGACAGGAATCGCCCAGCGCTCGACAGCCACCTCAATTTTCGGGGCAGGGAACACGGGCGGAAAGGAGTGATTCGAACACATGGGGCCGTGGCAGCGCGGAACTGCGGGGTCTTGCCCCCCCGACGCGGTATGATTTGCGGGGCTGCCGTGGCCGGCCATGTTTGAGTCAGCGTGATGGCCAATATGCCGCCCGCCGACCATGACATAATCGCCGCAACTGGCCTCGACGCGCGACGGAGCGAGTACCGCCGACGCCAGCAGCACGAGTGCTGCCACCGGACTGCGAACAAGCATCCACGTCGTTTGACGATTCATCATGAGGTGTCGCAACAAATTCATGCCGACAGTCGCGAGTGAAACGCGCGCACAAAGCCGAAGTATAAATGCAGCGCCTTCAAGTAAAGCGAAATCCAAGGCGAAGTCAAGACATGATCAAAGAATGACAATCAAGAATATCAGAAAATAGTCTTGCGATTGCGAAGGATGGCGACCGTCTGCACCCCTTTCCCAAGACGCCTGGTAGCGCCTGCGAGATGGAAATCGAGAAGCGGAGCGGGAGATGCGCCTCAATACCCTTCTACTTGCCGCCGCGGGTGAAATCGAGTCCCGGATGTGACGTGTCGTTGTCGTGGAGTTTGAAATTGAATCCCCCATGATCTCGGGGCTCGACATTTCCTACCAGCGCACCACTTCCTCCCGCCAGGAACAGCATGTTTCCTGCGAGCGCGAAGCGTCCCGCGATTCGTCGAGATGTTCCGTTGCGAGTGGCAACCCATACGAAATGTTGATCGTCGCGAAGTGTCAGGCTTATCTTCACTTCGCCGCCGCGACTTGCCTTCCAATCGCCGACGAGTTTCGACATTTCGAGCGGCCCGTTACTCTGCGGTTTATCAGCCGCAACTCGCGGAATTTGCGCAGTGGGCGTTCTTGACGAGGACACGGCCGGACTCTTCTCGAGTGCGCCCTGAATCAGAGCCAGGAGCGAGGGGAGCAATTCGTCGTCGGGAAGCAGCTCAACGGCGTTCTGGAATTGTTTGACGGCGGGCTGGGTGTGCCGGCACGTTGTGTAGTAATAGCCCCTGAGAAATGCGGCAGCCGCCGAATCAGGATTTTGCTTGTGATGGGTTTCAAGCACGCGGAGTTGACGCGGGAACTCCTCCTGGTCGGCATAGCGGCTGCTGAGCGTCGTCCAGTCCCAGCCGGGAGAAACGGCCAGCACGGCATAAACAATCGCCGCCGACTGCTGATAATCGCCAAGGGCGAACAGCACCAGCCCGCGAAATTGGTGCAATGCCGGGTCAACTGGCAATTTCTCGAGCGCTTCGTCGATCTGTCGCAATGCCAGGTCGTAGTCTTTTTTCTTGAACGCTTCGCCCGCGGCATCGAACGCCTTCATGCCGGCCTTTACTTCAGGACTTCGCAAAAGATAGTTCGCGATGGCTGCCGGAGACTCGTCTTTAGACGGGGCGCCCGAATTGCTGATCGCGCCGGAATCGGCCGCGCCCGTGGCACTGGATTCAGTGGCGCCCGTCGGCGGCACATCGTCATCGTCGAGGTTTTCGATCGGCTTGCTGTAATCGAGAAACTCAGGCACGTGAACATTTTTCCCGGCAACGAACGGATTGCTGAATAGCCCATAACCCGAGGTGTAATAGACCGGCCCCAGCATCCATCGTGGAAAACCGGTAACACCCAGACTCCCTCCCCAGCGGCCCCACCCCCACTCGCCGCCTCCCCAGTAACCATTGATCCAGTACCCATCGTAATTGCGATAGTACGGCGGTTCGAATTCCTTGTCGGTGCGATAGGGAGCTGTGGGAACCGGCCGGGTCACTGATGGCATCAATGGCGTGGGATTGCTACTCGAACCGGGAAACATAAGACTGCGGTCGAACTTTGGCATCGCCCCGTCGCGGCCGGGGCTGAACGAACTGCTTGCTGAATCGGCCGCCCCCGAGGGGGGCGCGTCCAGATTATGATGAGGAATTGACCAGCCGTTCATGGCTCCCCAGGGGCTGGCAAACTGCCAATACATGTTCCACACGGGGTTTCCATCGCGTGGCGAATAACCCCATTGCAGTTTGCTGCTCCCACCCCGGGCGAAGAGAGACTTCCCGGGAAACACCAGCAACAGCAGCACGAGACCCGCCGCGCACCAGTCGGCACGTCGCAGTGGTTTCAAAATCATGAGAAATCTCCGAGTGACAACATCGATGGGTGAGAAGGGGTCTATTCTTCGGCTGCTGGTGGCAGGCGTTTAACGAGAATTGGGGGCCGATCGGGCACGACCACACCTCCCTCGACGCGATCTCGCGATTCCCATGACATCGTTCCTCCGTCAACGTTTTGCAGGAAGGCAGTCCCCGAATAACTGCGTCCCAGGTGTGTCACACCCTGCGACTTGAGAATCCATTTGTCACCGCTACGGGTCCAGAGCGATTCGCTGTAGCCCCCGTCGGAATCGAATGTCCACGATTTGATCTGCTGTGTCAGGGGATCCCACCCGATGCGCGTCGAACCGGTCACCGGCGGCTGCCCACCCAGACGGATCGTGAACTCCTGCATCAAGTAATTCTTGTGATCACCCCAGTGGCACGAGGTGGCGATGAACAGTTCCTCTCCCTCCTGCATCCATTCACCGATCAGCCATTCGAGATCTTTCAGCCGTTCGTGATTCGCGCGCGGTTCTGTCTCGCTCGAAAAATCGCGCGTTCGGGCCAGCAGCCATTCCCCTTCGTGCAAGACATGCACGGCCACGTAGCGGCTTGCCTCTGCCGCCGCACCGGGGCTCGAAACCAGTTCGACCCGCCCTTCTTCGATGGCCACATTTGAGTTGATCAGCTTTGTCGACTCGATGTGCAGTTCGAGTCGGGTCTTGGGCAACCGGGCGAAGACGGCGGCGAAGTGTCCCTCGATCGCTTTTCGGCCGCGAATTGCCACCCCCGCCTCGGTCACGAATTCGGCAGTGGCCGTGAAGCCCTCGGCAATGGCTTTGGCATCATGCTGATTGTACGCGGCTACGAATCGCTCGGCCGATTGGATGATCTGTAGGATCGACGATTCTGAATCTTTGTCACTTTTTGCGCCGACTTCGACTTTCGGCTCGACCTTGGGGGTCGCCGCTT
>JAYTRB010000033.1:0-1583 GCA_043746425.1 Planctomycetia bacterium | reverse complement strand
TTGTCGACGAAGCTCCTGGGTTCGGCGGAATGATGATGAGCCATCAGCGGAGTAATCCGACGGGGCTTGCCGAGGAGGGTCACGAGAAGGTCAATCAGGTGGCCGGCCATTTCAAAATAGATGCCACCTTTGTAGCGTTCGAGTTCGTCGGCGTTGCGCCGATACGACGGCAGGTCTTTGGGAAGCCGGCCGCGGAATTCGTAGATCTGTCCCAACTCTTGACGGCGGGCCCGGGCGAGCAATTCCTGAACGGCCGACATGTATCGAAACAGATAGATCATCTGCACATGCAGGTGCTTGCGCTGGGCCAGATCGATCAGACGGCGATGTTCGTCGAGATTGTCGCCGGCCGGCTTTTCAAGCATTACCGGCCGGCCGCTTTCGAGTGCCAGGCGGGCCAGTTGCAGGTTTTCATAAACCCGGCCTTCAACGACGACTCCGTCGAGAGGCTGCCGCAACAGATCTTCGGGCTTCTGATACACCTGGAAATTCTTGATTCGCGATTCCCACAGCTTGCGCTGAGCGGCGACAATCTGCGGATCCGGATCGTAGAATCCGACCAGCGAGAACTCTTCGGGATGGGCGGCGACCTGCCGCACAATGCCGTCGGCATGTGAATGCCACATTCCCAGCATTCCGAGTTTCAAAGGCATGAGCGGCTCCCGAAAACCATTGACGAGTTGCGAATAAGACACGCGAGAATTAACGACATCAATCTGGTCACTTGTCGGGCTCTGCCGCTCTCAATTTCATGTAGTACCGCTGCACCTCGGCGATGCACGACTGACCGCTGGGAGCAAGCACCGCACACCGTGCTTCGGCAGTTTTCGCTCTCGTGACGCACGCTCGCGTGCGAACCACCCCGCCGTCGCGAATGTCCTGCTCGATCTCTTCGCCCGTCAGGCCGAAGCAGGCGCAGATCGGGGCCGCCGGGTTTTTAGGATAGACCGGCGTTTTCACCGCCGCTTCTTCGATGACGCGGTCGAAGAGATCAAAATAAACGACATTGCACCGGGGTTGTGCACAGAAAAAAGCGCTGTCGGTCAGGTGCTCGAGCGCCTCGGGTGGCAACTGCGCCTCAAGCGTTTCGCGATAGACGACTGTCCCTGGTGAGCCACACCTGGGGCAACGGCCTTCCGTCGTGTCTTGTTCTCTGACGAACGCTTTGTTCATGATTCTCCCAGCCACCAGCGCCGTTTAGAAACCGGTGGCTTCTCGAAAACCTTGAATGGGCATTGCATGAGTTCGGCGACCACCTGCGCCACCGAATCGGTCAGCACCAACCGGTCGAGATCTTCGGCGGCGATCGTCCCTTCGGCGAGCAACCCGTCGCGCAAGAAATCAAACAGCGGTTGCCAGTAATCGACACCCACGAAAATCATGGGGAAATCGAAAATCTTCTTCGTTTGAATCAGGGTGGTGGCCTCGAACGCTTCATCCAGCGTACCGAAGCCTCCGGGCATGATGATGAACGCCTGCGAGTATTTGACGAGCATCACTTTTCGGACGAAGAAATACCGGAAATTCACGACGCGGTCGAGGTACCGATTGGGCGCTTGTTCTTTCGGCAGAATGATGTTGCA
>JAYTRB010000032.1:0-2909 GCA_043746425.1 Planctomycetia bacterium | reverse complement strand
GTGACCCTCAGCCCGTTCCAGCGATTCTGGGCCACGACGTCGGCCCGCTGGCATGGCGTCGGGCAGAACACACAGTTTCTGTGTGCCGATGCCGAACAGGTCGCCTTCGACAAGGCGGCCTTCGACGTCGTCTGGAGCGTCGAATGCACAGAGCACCTGTTCGACAAGCCGGCGTTTTTCGCCAGGACGGCTCCCTGGCTGCGGTCCGGGGGCAGGCTGGCAATTTGTGCCTGGCTGGCGGGAGACGCTCCGTTAGATGACGGCGCGACACGTCAGGTATACGACGTTTGCGAAGGTTTTTTGTGCCCGTCGCTGGGGACACGCGACGATTACGCGCGCTGGATTACCGACTCGGGGCTGGTGCTCGAACATGATTTCGATTGGACGAGCCGCGTGACACGCACCTGGGAATTGTGTGAAGAGCGCGTGCGCCGCTCGGGCGTCCGCTGGCTGGCCCGGCTGATCGACCGCAACTCAGTCGTTTTTCTCGACCGCTTCCAGACGATCCTCAAGGCTTATCAGACAGGAGCGATGAAGTACGGGTGCTTTATCGCCCGCGCACCTTGAACGAAGGGTATCGCGTTTTTCAGGTTGCGACGTGGCAATTCGCGCGGCTCCGCCTGGCAATCCCGTAAACGCCCAACACGGGGCGATGAGAGTCGTGGCGGCAAATCTGCCAGCCCGCAGGCTTCTGCGAGCCACGAATGCCGGCGAGGAACCAAGTCGGATTTTCCACGGTGGAAAACTGTCGGCTCGTCACCACGGCTTGGTCCCGGTTGAAGCATTCTCGTACCGGGTCGCCGGGAAGGGCACGGGGGGCCTATTGAGGCTGCGAACGATTGTGGCTGCCAGCGAAGGCGCTAGAGACGTCGCTCGCATTGCCAGCTCAATCGCCAGCGGATGCCGCAAAGTGAAGGCCAGCCACCGGCACCATTGTTGCCGGCCGTGAACACAACGGCGCAACGTTCGCTGCCAGGCATGTTCAAGAGCGCAAGTCCATGTGTCCAGACCCCGTTCGACAAACGGTGCGACTGCCACAGCCGCCGCAAACGCCCATGCCATTCCTTCGCCGGTAAAAGGTTCGACATACCCGGCTGCGTCTCCTAAGAGCAGGACGCGTCGGCCAGCGGTCTGCTTTGTACGGCGTGTGAGGGGCAGCGTCCCCTGCCATTCGGCGTCTACCATCGACAAAATCGGAGGAAAACCAGCCTCGTCGAGAATGGCGGCGATTGCCAAAGGCAGCCCACCCGAGTCTTTCACGAATTCGGGGACCACCGCCGCCGCCAAATTGAGCCGGCCCTCTTCCACGCATGTCATTCCTGCATACCCGTGCCTGCCGACCGCCATGAAGACCGTCCCCGGCACATAAGCCGCCGGATATTCGGTGACAAGGCTTCCGACTCCGATCAGCGCGCCACGTGCGACCCGACTCGAAAACTCAGGGTGGTTGCGCAGACTCAGATGTGCCAGCCCGTCTGCCGCGAGCACCACCCGCGCCCGGGCTTCGACCAGCCTTCCGTCGCGACCGTGCAACGCGACAGCGCGCCATTCATCGCGATCGTTTCCACAGATCTCTCCCAGAAATGCTGACGTTTCGGGAAGAAATGCGGCCCCCGCGGCCATCGCCGATTGGACCAGCGCCTCATCCAATCGAAATCGCGATACGGCTATTCCCCCGGGAAGCGCCAGTCGCAACCGGCGACCGCGGCTGCGGACGTCGAACTGGTTGAGCAAGTTTCCCCCCAGAATTTCAGGAACCGCCGCCAACCCGACCGATTGCAGAATTGCCAGCGCCTGCCCATTGAGACATCCCCCGCAAACCTTTGGCCGCGGAAAGCCTTTAGCATCGACCAGCAGTACACGCAGACCGGCCAGTGCCACCTGTCGCGCCGCCAACGTTCCGGCTGGGCCAGCCCCCACGACAAGTACATCCCAAACCTGCCCTGCGGCATTGTCGAGCCCGGCCGAGGCCGCGATCACGAGGGCTTTCTCCACTCCAGCAGAAAACGCTCGGGAAAATATGGTGAAATCGTCACCCCGGCCAGACCGGCCCGCGCTGCCACCTCGGCTGCCTCTTCGACGGTAAAGGCCGCGGCCACCGACAGGGGGCCATCGACATGCACGATCGGCGAGCGGGTGAGAAGGCGGCTTCCGAACCAGGTCATCAGCCAGGCGAACCGACTCCGCCGCAAGTCGCTCGCGAGCACGAGCCGCCCGGCGGCCGCAGCCATCGACCGCAGCATCTGCTCGGCTTCAGAATTTTCAAGGTGATGCAGAAACAGTGAACAAGCCACCACGTCATAGACTGCTGGCAGCGCTGAATGCAGGGCATCGTGCTGGAAGAACCCGACATTCGACACGTTTTGGCGGGCCGCCGCAGCTGTGGCATGCCCAACAGCCACCGAACTGATGTCACAGCCGTCGACGTGAACGGCAATGCCCGCCTGCACGGCTCGCCGGGCAAGGCCCAGAACCACATCGCCACCACCGCAGGCCACATCAAGAATGCGCAATGGCCGCGAGGGTTGGGTTTCGATCGCCAGGCGCCCGATGGGAGCCCAGAGCATCGCGCTGGTTCGGCAGATCTGGTTGATCCGCGACAGGCCGCGCAATGCGTGCGCATGCAGTTTCTCATCCAACCCCGGCTGATCCATCAGCTCGGGCTGCCGATTCCGGTCTGCCAGCGCCGCCAATCCCGATGCCATGTTCAGAGTTCTCCTGCTCCTGTTTTTTGAGTTTCAATGAAGGTACCGACCGCAATCGCACGAATCAATTGCAGCGTCAACAAAACGTGAACGCGCGGGCCTCTCTTGATCACGAATTCGCTTAACAAAGGTGGTCGTCCGGTGCGCTCCGAGTCGAACAGCCGTCCCCGATGTTTTAGCGGTGGCCGGTCTCCTCAATCGCGG
>JAYTRB010000031.1:0-18121 GCA_043746425.1 Planctomycetia bacterium | reverse complement strand
TCGTCGCAGATCGTCGCTGGCGAAGTGATTTTCGCGGCGTTTTTTAACCGGGTAAGCCGTTTTAGTGCGGCTGCACGTCCGGCACGTCCGAAGAAATCGGACCGTTGGAGGTGTGAGCCGGGTCTCCCTCGGCAACCGGCGTACCGAATTGCACGGGTTGGCCCGCAACAATCGGATTGACGACGACGGGAAGGCTGCCCATCACCGGTGCGTAGGTGCGCGGCGCCGCCTGCGCTGCCGACGGCGCCATTGCGGCCGGATCGGCATAAGAGGCCTGTGCGGGAGGCACGGCGCCATAAGCCGGCGCGGCGACCCCATACCCCGCCTGAGGATGCTGCCGCTGGAGCTGGGCGACGCGCGATTGTACTTCCGGCTGATTCCAGCGGGTATACAGCGAGCGGCGGTACATGGCGATGGCTCGGTCGGGTTGGTTCGTATCCTGATAGAGTTGCCCCAGCTGGGCGGTCGCGATGTGATCGTTGGGTTTAACCCGCAGGGCGCTGAGCAGCAGTTGCTCGGTCCCCGCCACGTCTCCTGTTTCGCGTTTCAGCCAGGCCAGCTCAATGTACGGCTCTGACGAATAAGGTTGCTGATCGACCCACCCCTGCAGCAGGTCTGCGGCATCGTTCGTCCGTCCCTGTTCCTTCATGAGCAGGGCCAGACCGTGATACGACGGTTGATGTCCGGGATCTATCTGGATGGCCTTTCGATAGGCGGCTTCGGCGCCGGCGACGTCGCCCTGGCGCTTCATGGCAGTAGCCGTGTTATGAATATAATCGACGTTCGAGGGGTCGTTGGCGGCGGCCCGTTGGAACTCATCGCGGGCCATCGTATAATTCCCCTGCCGGTAGAAGCTCATCCCGACATGGTTGTTGAATCCACCGTTCATGCTGTTGCACCCGGCGAGAATCAGCACGATTCCCCCGACGAACAGGTGGAGCAGGCGATTAGAAGAATTGGCCATGACGAGGCGCATGGCAGCACGTCTCCGAAAAAAATGGCGAGGGGGGCACTTGTCCTGAGAGAGAAGGGGGCGAAGATTATCTAGAGACTTGAAATGTGGCAAGATCAGTTGGCCGATACAAACCGGGGGGCTGGAACCAACTGAGTTTGTAATTCCTGCACAAATCAGGCAAACTGAGGGGGGCGGCCGCGTTCGCGATCATTGTGAAGACCAGAGGGGGCCAGTCCTTGGGTTTGCCATGCTTTTGTCGGTTTTTTCGAGGGATTTCTAGTGATTTCGCACGTCACTGCTGAACCGTCCCCTGTCGGGCATCGGACGAGCGATGAAAGCTCCGATGCACCGCGGGCACCGCAGCCCGGCGAAAAAGGCCCTTTGTCCAGGCTTCTCGGGCTGCTGCTGCTCTTCAAGATGTTCTGCCTGCAAAACATCAGTTGGCTGATGTCTGTCGCGTTTCATGGGGCGCTCACGCTAAGCATCGCCGGAATCGCTTTTCATTATAAAGAGAAGCACGACGGCCTGGGGATCGAAGCGGGCGCTTTTGATGGGGCGGGTGAACAGGGGTTTGACAACGTCCTGGGGGCCGATCAGCAGGCGGCGGCAGGCGGCGGAAAACCCTTTGAATCGGTCATACAGCCGGCCGAGATGTCACAGGCAGGGGGAGAGCTGACGGCACTTAATGAACTGGCGAAATTGGGAATGGAGGGGGGCGAAGCGGGGGACGGTGGCGAAGGGGGGGGAAGCGGTGGGGGCCGCGGCAGCGGTCGAGGCTTGGGAACCGGCTTGGGAGCTGGCTTCTTCGGCAGCAAGGGAAAGGGAAAATCCTTCGTCTATATTGTCGATGCTTCGGGCAGCATGATGGGAAGTCGATTTTCAAAGGTTAAGACTGAGCTGGTTCAGTCCATCAACAAGCTGACGGAGCAACAGAAGTTTTTCATCTTCTTCTTCAATGACCGCACGATTCCGATGTTCGATCCGAAGCCCGCCAAAGGGATGATTGCGGCCAACAAAAACAATAAGCAGCGGGCCAGCGCCTGGGTGCGCAAGCACGAGCCGAAATCGCTGACCAACCCGACTTTGGCGCTGCGTCAAGCCCTCGAAATGAAGCCCGAGGTCATTTTTCTTTTGACCGATGGCGAGCTGGATGATGGCGTGAATGACATTTCTGCTGCCGTCCGGCAGATGATTCGCGACAACAATAAGTCAAACGTCATCATTCATACGATTGCCTTTGAAAATGAAGACGCGACAACGACCCTCGAGGCCATCGCCAAAGAGAACAACGGTACATTTCGATTGGTGAAATGAACGTTTCGTTCTGAAAGCATGCGGTTCTTCGCCTCTTGAAGAAACGTCATTAGCCGCAGGGAATGCTTTGATCGGGGTTGAGGCGACCTGCCCGATCGAGTATCCTATACCTGTCGGGACAGTCGACGATCGGACGACAACCGGCGTCATGAGTGGTCAGTCCATTCTTGTTCCATTTGAACGATCACGCTTGAGGACGAAACTATGGCATCATCTCGCGCCGATGACGTGGCTGAGATTCTCTGGGAATTGAAGCGGGCCGGGAAAATTGCAACCTATACCCATATCGCCCGTCGCGCAGGTTTCAGTGCCGGCAACGGTGGCCGAGCGATGGACACGTGTCTGAAGGTCGTGCGTCGCGACTGGCCCCACCTGCAATGGTGGCGGGCTGTCAAAGACGACGGAACGCTCGAAAACGGCTCTGAACAGGAAACCCTTCTGCGCGAGGCTGGTTTTCCTCTAGAGGCTGGTCAGGGGGGGAAGAACATCACCCTCGTTGGCATCGAACAACACTTGATGGTGTGGCAGGATGTGCCTCCGGCCGTGGCGGCCGAAGTGTAAAACCCGTCTTCTGAAGCCATAAAACCGACACAGCCCGGCGACATGGGGTCGCCGGGCTGTTTTTGTTCCTCAGGTGCCGGCCGAGCTGACAGGCGGAGCGTGGTGACTGATGGTATAAGCCACGTTCATTGCGCCTCAGGTTAAAGGGCGACTTGGCGTTAGCAAAGTATCGGAAATTTGCAATCGGCCTCAACCCGGATGCCGTTCATGCCAGTGCGTAGCCGACTGGAATGCCGTGGCGATTGTTATCAGGCGGTTTTCGTCGAATGCCCGGCCGACGAGTTCCAGCGCCGTCGGAAGCCCGCGCTCACCGGCACCATTGGGAATTGTAATGGCCGGAATCCCGGCCGCGTTGCCTGCCACGCCAATGCTGCTGCCCCTGAAACCTTGCTGATAAGTATGAAACTCTCGATCGATCGGGGGCGCTACCGCGGGCAGAGTGGGTGCAACGATCGCGTCAAAGCGTGACAAAAGTTCGTCGAGCGCTCGCTGAATCAGCCGCCGGATGCGGAAGGCGTTGATGTAGTCTTTCGCCGGTATCAGCATGGGGGCATGGGCCCCGACCCTGTCCTCTGGCGCGGTAAGATCCCACACTTGACCGGTCGTCAGCATCCCTTCAAACGCGGCCGCCATCTCGCAGGCGATAATCGTGCTCACGACCGCCGAGTACGGAAACTCAGGAAGTTCGATCTCCTCAATCGTCGCCAGGCCCGCGAGCACTTTCAACGATGCCTCGTAGTTCGACTGCACAAGCGGCTGGAGCTTTCGCAACGGCTCACGAAGCACTGCCAGCTTGAAGGGCTCTTTAAGAGGCGTCGCATCGGGAAACGTATAGGGCCGCTCGCAGGTCGTTTCATCCAGCGGATCAGAGCCGGCGAGCGCGTGCAGAACGAGCCCGCAGTCTTCGGCCGTGCGGCACAGCGGCCCCAGCTTATCCATCGTCCAGCTTAAGGCCATTGCTCCGTGCCGGCTCACCCGACCGTAGGTGGGCCTCAGCCCGGTTATGCCGCAATAACCCGCCGGCGTCATGATTGATCCCGAAGTTTCTGACCCGATGGCGAACGGTACCAGCCCCCCCGCGACGGCCGAGCCCGATCCACTCGATGATCCGCCGCTCCAGGACTTTTCGTCCCAGGGGTTCAGCCCTGGCCCGGTGAAAGACGCGTTCGGCTGCTGATAACCCATTCCCCCTGCGATCTCGACCATCGCCAGTTTCGCGACCAGCACGGCCCCGGCCTGGCGCAATTTGCGAATGGCCGTCGCGTCATTGTCAGGTATTCGATTTCGAAATGGGGCTGCACCCCATGTCGTCGCAATTCCCTGCGTCGCCAGGAGGTCTTTGGCGCCATACGGAATGCCGTGGAGGGGCCCCCGGTCGCGGCCGGCTGCCAAATCGCGGTCGGCCTGCGCGGCTTCTTCGAGAGCCCGCTCGCGAGTGACCGTCACCACGGCATTCAATCGCGGCCCGATTTTCTCGATTCGATCCAGAAAAAACTCGGTCAAATCAACCGCGGTGAACTGTTTGGCACGCAGTCCCCGCGACAGCGTCTGAAGAGATGCAAATGCCAGATCGTTGGCCACAGGCATGCTTAACTCTCCTTTCGATACGCCGCAAATGCAAATCCCGGCTCGTCCCCGTTCGTCAGCGGAAAAGCGCTTAATCGATGCCCCCGGGCGACCTGCGATTCGAGTTCGTCGCGAATCTCGGCCAAAGCGGCTTTGTCGAGCCGCCTGTCTGGATACTGCCGCTGGACAAGCTCGAGCATCTGGTCGACGGGCGAGAGTGGTTTCGACGCTTCCGGGGGCTGCGCCTGTGCGGCCGCATCGTTACTGGCCCCGATCGTAATCAATGGCGCAGCGACCCCTGCAACCCGCCTGGCAAACTGCCGGCGATTCAAGTTCTCATCGGGCATGCTGGTCTTTTCCTTTTCCTGGCAACGTTGTCGAATAACATCGCCCCGTCGCAAATCATCTGGCGCCGTGCATCCGGCGTAAATCAATAATTCAACTGAATTCGCGGGTTACGTCTTCGTAGACTTGCCCAATGCGGCGGAGCTTTCTGGCAGCGAGGGTGAACATTCCCGCGAGTATCATCAAAATGCCGGCTACAACTACCGCTTCGACGCGACTGGGTGGCGATATCCACGGCATGAATGACCCCAGCAGGAAACTCGAAATCAGCATCATCAGACTGACGACAAGCAGCAAGCCGGCGAACGACTTCATGAAACTCGCCAGCGTTTGATAATTTGTGGCGTTGTTCGCGCAATCCTGCCGCATCGCGAATTGCACGGCGGTTTGCTTTTTCGCGAATTCCGCACATTGAGGAAGGCCGCACAAGATTCGACCAATGGAAGTCGACGGCTGGCAGTCGTGGCACACTCCGCGTCCGCAGCTTACGCACACGGCAACGGCTTCGAATTGAGGGTGATGATGACAGCGCATGGGCAGGTACTCCAAAGTTGTAGTGCTGGCCTTCGCTGGATCCACGACGATGTGGAGCGAAGATTTGTGGCGACATTTCCAGTGGAAGCTTGCGCCTTACATTACTTTGTTCTTGTTCCCAGCACATTCACGCCGCTGCCGACCAGCAGGTTCTGCTCGTAGCAGAAGCGATAAAGCCGCCCAGACTTTTCGGGGGGCAGCACCTTGAGATCGGTAAAGCCTGCCTCTCGGAACCACGTTGAAAGCTCGGCAACCGTGTGGTGATGCTGGTACTGCGGCGCATACCAGTCGAACGTGTCGCAGATGCGATTTTCTGACGCCGGATGAGCGCTGAAATTGACAAGTTTGTTGAGCGTTTTGTTCACCAGCGGCAGGCCTCCCAACTGGGCGCCGAGCCGGCACCATTTTTCGAGTCGGGCGGGGTCCATTTTCGTCGTCCGTCGGCGAAGAAAGTTATTAGTCGCCTCTTGCCACCACTGGTTTTTACGATAGAGCCATACGGCATATCGTCCGCCTGGCTTGACCATCGTGGCCACACGGTCGAACACGGCGCGGGTCTCGAGGTCATGGTGCATCACGCCGATCGAAAACACGAAGTCGAACGCCGCCGGGTCGAAGGGGAGCTTCTTGAGATCGGCCTGAACGAAATGCACATCGGGCAGGTGCTGGCACAAAAGGGCCGCTTTGTCGACTGCCCCGGTGTGATCGGCCCCCGTCACGATCGCCCCGGCTTCGCCGGCCACCCGGCTGTAGCGCCCGCCTCCGCAACCGGCATCCAGTACACGCAGCCCTTTTAAGGCAGACAGAAGCATCCCGGTTTTTGCTTCAAACGTCTGCCGATCTTCGTCGTCGTGAGCCACGTCGTACTTGTTCCATTGCCAGCCGAAGCTGGCCAGATGTTCCTGGGCCACAAACCGCGGAATGCCGCCGACAAGTTGCCATGTCGTTGCGCAATGCTGACACTGCTCGCCAGCCGGCTGTTCGACACGGGTAAGTGCCTGTCGGCATTCAGGACAAACCAATCGCATCAAAATTCGATTTCCATCAGATCGTGCGACAGTTCGGTCGCGGGGAAGATCGAGCGGGCCAATTCCAAACCGATGGGGTCGTCTTCTGGATGCCGCGGATCGAAGTGCGTCAACACCAATCGTTTAACGCCTGCGTCGCGCGCCACGCGGGCCACGGCCGAGGTGTAGCTGTGCCCGGTTTTGTCGGCCCACACCACTGACTCGTCCGGAAAATTGCATTCATGAATCAACAGATCGACTCCCCGCAGAAAATTGGTATAGGAACCATCGGCAACCGTGTCGGTGATATAGGCCAGTGATTTACCCGGCCAATCCAGACGATAGCCCAGCGATCCCCCGGGATGGTTCAACGGGCAATGTGTAAGAACTCCCATGGCAGGCAAGGGCACGCAGTCGTCCAGAATCCGAAACTCATACCCTGGCAAAACAGGAAACACCGCGGTCGCGAACAAATGCGTTTTCACGGCATCGAGATACTCGGCCGCGCTGTAAAGGCAGACTTTGTCGACCATGCCCGACGACATCGGTACAAGGAAATTCGTCAGTCCGGCGATGTGGTCGAGGTGCGCGTGCGACAGAAAAATGTGCAGCTCGCGCGTCGCCAATCGCCCGGCCACACGAAAGAACGAGGTTCCTGCGTCGAAAATTACTCCCGTCTCCGGCAGCATGATGCAGGCCGTGTGCCGCCGCTCGTTGGGGTGGTAACCGCCGGTACCGAGAAAGTGAACGCGCATGACCGATTAATCCAGCTTTCGCGCTCGAATCCAGTCGGTATGGAACGTTCCGGCCTTGTCGATGCGCTCGTATGTGTGCGCCCCGAAATAATCGCGCTGCGCCTGCAATAGATTTGCCGGCAGGCGATCGCGGCGGTAGCCGTCGAAATAGGTGAGTGCTCCGGCAAATCCCGGAACGGGCAACCCAAGTTCGACCGCCTGCGCCACAGCGTGACGCCAACTGGGCTCGGCTTTGCGGATGGCCGCGGCGAAAAAGTCGTCGAGCAGCAGGTTTTCGAGCTGCGGATTCTTGTCGAAAGCCCGCTTAATGTCTTCGAGAAATCGGGCGCGGATGATACACCCCCCGCGCCACAACAGCGAAATGTTGCCGTAGTTCAAGTCCCATTTAAACTCACCGGCGGCCGCCGCCAGCTGCACAAAACCCTGCGCATAACTGCAGATTTTCGAAGCATAAAGCGCCTGCCTGATGTCTTCAATGAACTTGTCGCGATCGCCTGCATAACGTTTTGTCGGTGGTGGAAAGACTTTAGACGCCCGCACCCGCGCGGCCTTCTGCGCCGAAAGACATCGTGCAAAGACCGCTTCGGTAATGAGGGTCGTCGGCACGCCCAGGTCGAGCGCATGCTGGCTCATCCACTTCCCCGTTCCCTTCTGTTGGGCCGTATCGAGAATCTTGTCGACCAGGTGGCCCTCGGCATCGGGGTCGCGAACGGTGAAAATGTCGCGCGTGATCTCAATCAGGTAACTTTGCAGTTCGCCCTTGTTCCAATCGTCGAAGACATGGTACAGCTCTTCATTGGTGAGCCCCAGTGCGTTCTTGAGAATGAAGTACGCCTCGCAGATGAGCTGCATGTCGCCATATTCAATGCCGTTATGCACCATCTTGACATAGTGCCCCGCGCCGGCCGTTCCGACCCATTCGCAGCATGGAATGTCATTGTTCGGCCCGACCTTGGCGCTGATTTTCTGCATAATGTCTTTGACCTGCGGCCAGGCGGCGACCGACCCGCCGGGCATGATGCTTGGCCCTTTGAGCGCCCCCTCTTCGCCCCCCGACACTCCAGCGCCAACGAACAGCAGGCCGGCCTTCTCAATCTCGACCGTCCGCCGGTTCGTGTCAGGGAAGTAGGTGTTGCCCCCGTCGATGAGTATGTCGCCCTTGTCGAGCAGTGGCAGCAGTTCGTGGATCAGATCATCGACCGCAGGACCGGCCTTGACCATCATCATGACTCTCCGCGGCGATTTGAGGCTGGCGACCAGCTCTTTCAGCGAATGGCAGCCTGTCAGTTTTTTGCCGGGGTTGCGCTGAATGAAGTCGTCGACCTTGCTGACGGTGCGGTTGAAAACCGCCACCCGATACCCCCGGCTCTCCATATTGAGCACAAGGTTCTCGCCCATCACTGCCAGCCCTACCAGACCAATGTCGCACGAAGCCATAATCACTCGATTTCGGAATTTGGATTTCGGATTTTTGGGTTTGACGCCGTTCAGCGACGATTGTGATGAATCGCGGGGAGACTTTCCAGCGTGGCCTGTCTCGCAGGGGGTGTTTGCCGCACGATGTGTGATGGCATTTGAGCCACCGCACGCCAAATTCCTGCCTTGGCAGTCATTTTTAATCAATCAATAATCGAGACTGCGTCGCCGACGTGGATCGTTCCTGAATTGCCCGCAACAGGTCGCGTGTTGACCGCCAGGCGGTAGAAATGGTCGAAGCGCGATCGGGTGGCCCAATCGGGAAGCGTCTCGTACCGCCGCGCTTCGAAAACTGCCGCAAATTCGTCGTAACGGATGCCCGTCTCTGGCGAACGCGTGGGAACGACACAGCGCTGGCAAGGGTTGGTTCCCTCGAGAAGCACCTGGCCGATTTGAAACCGCACCCCTCGGCCTTCTTCGGAATAGAGCTTGTCCTCCCAAAACGGCTCGACGCCGTCGATTTCGAGATTCGCTCGGAACCGCCGTTGTATGTCTGCGAGCGACAGCCCGTCGAACCAGCTCGTCACGTCAGACAACGTGGCGCTGCTGATGACAGTTGGTCCGCGCGCCAACGTGTCGTCGGGAAAGCCGTTTGCTTCATTCTCTTCAAGCCGCACGGCCAATCCAAAGAATCTGGAGAGCCATTCGTCGAGCGCCGCGCGATCGGCATCAAGCTGAAACTGGCGTTGTGTCCCCGAACCCATCAGTGTCAGAGATCGCACTGCGGGGTCAAGGGCCGTGCGCAGGAGATGAAATCGCGGCGTCCGTTTGGCGTTGAGGATTTTGCCCTGCCCGTCGAAGAGAGCGAACTGCCGGTCGTGCTCGAGCGCCCCCGACGGAAGCAGTTTTGCCTCCTCGACGGCTATGCCATCGAACGACTTCACAGGGTAGATCACAATGCGGGCTAAATGCGGCACGGGATCCTCTGAATGGGGTGTGACTCAGCTGAGATTCCTGTCGGCATCGCGAAGATTGTCAGAACTGGAAAAATCGGAGTCCGCGGTCACTTGACGACAAGCGCCATACGATTCCTTTTAGAGTGTCTCGCCATGGTGTGCAAATGTTACGCGATCGATGCGGGTCATCAAAAATCGCTTCTGGATTAGACGTTTCACCGGAAAGCAGCCTGATCTGCGAGCGCTTGATTTCGAGCAGATCGGCCAGCAGTTTGATCTGGCCTGATTCGCTGTTCCCTTTTTCGGAGGCTGGGTGACGGCGAGATTGAGCCGTCGGGCGTGAAGCCCGGCAACGCCGTTCTTTCTGGCTCCCCGTTGCGCAGGCACCAGGATGACAATTCGATCGGCCGTTTGGTGCAACGCGAGCATCTCAGGCCAGCACGTCGTCGATTACCCGCCCCTCGTTGACGGTCGGCCGTTCGGGGCGTCCCTGATTCAGGTAAATGAGCTGCGTGTGGTCGAGCCCGAGGAGCTCGAGAATCGTGGCATGCAGATCGCGGACGTGGACACGGCGCTCGACTGCTTTCAAGCCGAAGTCGTCAGTCGCACCGACCACTTTTCCCCCGGCCACCCCGCCGCCCGCCATCCACATCGTGAACCCATATGGGTTGTGATCGCGGCCATCTCCCTTTTCAGACATGGGTGTGCGGCCAAACTCACCTCCCCAGATGACGAGCGTCCGCGCAAGCAGCCCGCGGTCTTTGAGGTCTTTAAGCAGCCCGGCGATTGGCTTGTCGGTCGAGCGGCACAGCCGCGTATGATTCTCTTCGATTTTGGCGTGGGCGTCCCACTGGCTTCCCGATCCGGAATAAAGCTGGACGAACCGCACGCCCCGTTCGACCAGACGCCGAGCCAGAAGGCAATTGCGGCCAAAAGCGCTGGTGGTCTTGTCGTCGAGACCATACAACTCTTGCGTGGTGCTCGTTTCCTGCGCCAGATCGACAGCCGCGGGAGCCTCAGCCTGCATGCGAAAAGCGAGCTCATACGCGGCAATGCGTGCTTCGAGGTTGAAATCATTTCCGCGCGTTTCGAGGTGCGACCGATTGAGCTGGTTGATGTAATCGAGCTTATAGCGCTGCTGCGCAGTATCGAGTCCCTCCGGGGGAGCCAGATGCAAGACGGGGCTCTTGCCATTGCGGAAACGCGTTCCCTGGAAGGAAGCCGGCATAAAGCCCGTGCCCCACATTCGATTTCCGCCCGGCGGTTCGCGATCGTTGTCGAGCAACACCACGAACCCTGGGAGGTTCTGGTTCTCGGTCCCCAAACCATAGGTCGCCCACGCCCCCAGGCTGGGGCGCCCGGCGAGAATGCTTCCCGTGTTCATCTGGCAGACACTTCCGACATGATTCAGACCGTCGGCCCAGCACGATCGGATGACGCACAAATCGTCGGCGCGTTGCGCGACATGCGGATACCAATCTGAAATTTCGAGACCGCTCTTTCCGTGGCGTTGCCAGCGGCGCTGACTTGCCAGCAGCGGGTTATTCGAGACTCCCATGGGGGTGATGACCCGCTCGATCGAGTCGGGAAGCGGCTTACCGGCATATTCGTTGACGGACGGCTTATGGTCGAACGTGTCGAGGTGACTGGGGCCGCCATCCATGAATAGAAAGATGACACTGTCTGCCGTCGCTGCGAAATGCCCGGCCCGAGACGCCAGTGGATTGAGCGGTTTTGCAGAGCCCCGCGCTGCCGGGGCAGCGCCCGACGCAATGTCGGTTTCGCCCGCCGCCACCGCCGGTAATACACCTTCTTTTATCAGCAGGCTATAAAGCGCCAATGCCCCAAACCCACCACCGGCGCGCGATAAAAAGTCGCGGCGAGACGGCACTGGTTCAACGTGCGCTGGCCGAGGTGCGACTGGCAATACGCGACGGGTCATACCGGCAACCTCACTGTAGCGGGAGATTTAATGATATTCTACACATATTCGCCAAGGAATCTACACCGGCCTGTTGCGGCATCATGTTCAACGATTCAGTGAACACTCAAGTGCGGCTGCCGCAACAATCGTCGTTCGACGCAGGGCAGAACTGCGATGAAAGTGGGTTTCCTGGGAGAGCCTTATCCTGGGATGTTAAGGTGTCGCCCCTCGTTGCGGTTGTCTGCCGTGGACGTCGATGCCTCGCAGGCTCTGCCGGCTGTTGTGGAGGAAATTGCGACAGACACGTCCTGGATTCAATATGCCGGGTTTCGTTGAAGTATCAAAGTGGCATTTCATGACTTTCCTTTCGCCCCAGATCGGTTTTCGGGTCGTTTCGGTTGACGAAATGGGAGGCAAACTGGGAAAACTTAAGCCCGCCGTCTCTTTCTCGACCCTTTTTAATCGGGGCGACCACAGAGGGGGACAATGGGCCAAGCGTAATATCTCGCGGGACGCCGCGTCAGGACCGCAGAGTTGTGCGGCCCAATCGGCGCGGCGGAGTCCGTCGCATTCTCTTCAGGATCCTAGAAACGGTTCAATCGACCATTATGCCCCGAGTGCTGATTACCGACAATTTATCTCCCGCCGGCCTGCGGTGTCTTCAAGACGCGGGGCTCGACGTTGACGTCCGGAGCGGCCTAAAGCCCCTGGAAGTTCGTGAAGCGCTCAAAGAGGCCGATGGAATCATCATCCGGTCTGGCACGACGTTGACAGAGGAGCTGCTCAAAGACCAGCCGCGGCTGAAAGTCATTGTTCGTGCGGGGGTCGGCGTCGACAACATCAATCTGGCGGCGGCGACCCGCGAGGGAATCGTCGTCATGAACACGCCCGCGGGCAACACCACCAGTACTGCCGAACACACGATTGCGATGCTGCTGGCTCTGTCGCGGAACATCGCTCCCGCGGCGGCCAGCATGAAGGCCGGGAAGTGGGACCGCAAGTCATATACCGGGACGCAACTGGCGGGCAAAACTCTGGCGATCGTGGGCCTGGGGCGAATCGGGCTGGCGGTGGCGAAGCGCGCGACCGGTCTGGAGATGAAGGTCGTCGGTTACGATCCGTTTCTTTCGGCTGAACGGGCGGCAGAGCATGGCATTGAAGTGGTGCGTGCGGTCGACGAGCTGATCGAACGCTGTGATTTCCTCACCGTGCACACCCCGCTGACTGACGAAACAAAGGGCGTTATCAACGCCGCCCGCATCGCCCGCATGAAGAAAGGTGTGCGGATCATCAACTGCGCCCGCGGCGGAATCATCGACGAATCGGCGCTGGCCGACGCCATCGAAAGCGGGCATGTCGCCGGCGCCGCACTGGATGTCTTTGAAAAGGAACCTCCGGGCGACAACCGGCTGATCAAACTGCCGGGGGTGCTCACCACGCCGCACCTGGCGGCCTCAACCGACGAAGCACAGGAACTGGTCGCCGTCGAGGCAGCCGAAATTATTACCGGGTTTCTGCTGCGAAATGAAGTTCGACATGCCGTCAACATGGCCCCGCTTTCTGCGGCGGAAATGGCCGACATCAAAGCCTACCTCGATCTCGGGCGCCGGCTGGGGCTGCTCCTGGCCCAGCAGAATAAGGGAGCGGGTGTTCGCGCTGCACATCTGCTGTATCGCGGAGAAGCGGCGACCAAGAACACGCGGCTGATCACTTCGAGTTTCGCCGCGGGGTTGCTGGAATCGGCCCTTTCCGAAAACGTCAATATCGTCAATGCCGAGCTTCTGGCCCGCGAACGGGGGATTCGCATTACCGAGTCCTCCTCAAGTGAGGTGAGCGATTTCTCGACGATGATTCGCGCGACACTTGAAACCGACGCAGGCGAATTGAGCGCGGCAGGAACGATCTTCGGGAAGCAGTTTTTACGACTTGTCCGGTTGGGCCCCTTCGGGCTCGACGCCTACCTCGACGGCATGCTGCTCATCTATCGGCACCGCGACGTGCCAGGGCTAATCGGCTTCATCGGCACGGTCCTGGGCCGGCACCAGGTGAATATTGCCCACATGGCATTGGGGCGCGAGCGGCATGAGCCCGGTGGCGAAGCAGTGGCCGTGCTCAATCTCGACAACGAGCCTTCTCCCGAGGCACTCGAAGAAGTCCGTCGGCATGTGGAGGTCACGGGAGTCGACGTGGTGCGACTGCCGCCGGCCGGTGCCCCGCTCCCCTGGCTCGTGGGTTCGTAGCCAACTCGAGTTCGCCGTCGTCTGAGTTGTCTGAACGCAGTTGTTTCATCAGAAACCGCTTGTTAGAATTTCTTAAGCCATAGCGTCTGGATGTTTCACACCGAATCGTCGGGCAAACGATTGTGGCGCCGTACAAGGCGTCGCCCATCGCGTGCCCGATATTGCTGCAATACGGCAGGTGAGGTGGTTGATGACAGCGGGGCCGAGTACGGCGATGCAGTCGAGTGTGCTGGTCTTGAACCGGCTGTACATGGCGATTCAAGTCATGTCGGTGCGGAGGGCATTTTGCCTGTTGTTCAAAGACCTCGCGGAAGTCATAAATATCGAAAACGGCACGTACGTTTCATACACCTTCCAGAGCTGGCGCGAGATCAGCGAATGGAGGGCGAGCGTCGAAGAGCCCAAAGAGCACGAAGACTGGATCAGGGCGGTCAACTTCCAGATTCAGGTTCCGCGGGTGATCCGGCTGCTGCGGTATGACTTGTTTCCGAAAAACGTTGTCAAATTCAATCGCCGCAACATCTTTTTGCGCGACGAAAACAAATGCCAATATTGCGGGCATCGCTATCCGACGCAGCAACTCAGTCTCGACCATGTCGTTCCTCGAAGTCGCGGCGGGTTGACCAACTGGGAGAACATCGTGTGTGCCTGCCTGCGCTGTAACGTGCGCAAAGGGGGCCGCACGCCTCACGAGGCGAACATGCGTCTGTTCCGCCGGCCAATCAAGCCGAAGCGCAGTCCGATGCTCGCCCACCAGTTGACAAGTGTGAAGTACGAATCATGGAAGCAGTTCCTTGATGAGGCCTACTGGACCGTCGAACTGCAAGACTGATTGCAGTTGATCGCGGGACTTGGTACGTTAGAATTAAGTGTGAAACGCGTGCAGCGCCGCCGCGCCGAGACTCTGTCGTGCCGCGAATCCCGGTTGCCGTCGTTTCCTGTCAACTGCCTTGCCGGAGAATTCCTATGAACGGCCGTCGTTCGTTGTGCGCGTGGAAAAATCCTCCCTCAAATGATCCGCGCGGAGCCTTCACGCTGATTGAACTGCTGGTGGTGATGGCCATTATCGCCATTCTGGCAGCACTGCTGCTGCCGGCGGTGCAGGCGGCTCGCGAAGCGGCCCGCCGCTCGCAATGCCTGAACAATATTCGCCAGATCAACCTGGGGGCTGCGAACTATCTCTCGTCGAACCGCAGCTATCCCTCGGGTTGGATCATCGCCAACGCGGGATCGTCCACGACGGTGCCGGCAGTCTCAACGTATTGGACTTGGAGCGGCGACGCGAAGATCAAGGGCCCCGATCAGAGCTTGCTGGAGGTCAATGGCGTGGCCTGGTTGATTTCGCCTGATTGGGGCTGGCAAGCCTTGATGTTGCCGCAGATGGATCAGCAGACCGCGGCAATCAACTTTAGTTCGGCAAAGAAGGGGGGGCCTCCCAATGGGCCGGCCCTGACGATGAACATTGGGTCGTACCGCTGCCCGAGTGCAAACCTGATTGGCGGGGGACTGGGCTATTGTACCTATCGCGGCTGCACGGGAACCAATCCGTTCGCGCCTAACGGGGCGTTTTATGGCAACAGCGCCATTTCCGATCGGTATATTAAAGACGGCACGACCACAACGATCTTGTTCGGTGAGTCGCAGTTTGGCTTCTGGGGAGATGCGCTCAGTTGCTGCGCGCGAGTACCATTGCAGCCGGGAACATCCCCCGGATTTGAGAACCCTCCTCGAGCGCCCATTGACTGGTACAGCGCGCTCAACTCTGCCCCGGGGGGAGGGGCTTCGGGTTTCATGGACGTTGTCGCGCTCGCGGCCCCACCGCAAACGCCGCAATACATGATTTTCGGCTTCGGCAGTCCCCATCAGGATCAGGTCATGTTCGCCATGGCCGATGGTTCTGCGCGGTCGATCAACAAGTCGATCAATCTGCTGATTCTAGAATCGCTCGCGACGATCGCCGGCGCCGAACGCGTCAGCGATGATTTCTAAATCTTGAGATGGCACTGGCGACAATTGGGGTCACGGATGCCATTGCGAACGTGGATCATCGGCCGATGCCCGGCTCGCTTCGGCCGCTGGCGTCGCGTTGCCGGTGTCGTTCTGGCCACGGCCATCATTCTGGCGAACTTGCTGGCCTTTTTTCACGCCCGCGCCCTGACGACCTACGCTTCGGGCGGTACTCACGTAGTACGACTCGAACGCATGTCGGCCTCTCAAAAAGCAGCGATTCTGCTGACCGGCGTTCAACTGCCCCGTCCCACCAACACCAAAACGCCCGCCGACTTCGGCCTCTCGTATGAGACACTTACAATCGTTGGCGACGACGGAATCGACCTCGAAGCATGGCGCATTCCCTGTCGTCGGTCGCGGGCGCTCGTTCTTATGTTTCATGGCTATGGCTCATGTAAAGCTCACCTTCTTCCTGAAGCCCGCGCATGGCGCGCCCTGGGATGCGAAACTCTGCTGGTCGACTTTCGAGGGAGCGGTGGGTCGTCGGGTAATGAAACGACTCTGGGTGTTTACGAAGCCGACGCTGTCGTGAAGGCCATGGAATTCGTTCTGCCTCTGGCCGGCGACCAACCAGTTGTACTTTATGGCCGATCGATGGGAGGCGCTGCCGTATTACGGGCGATTGCCATCCGCGGATTGCAACCCGCCGCGATCGTTGTTGAATGCCCGTTCGATCGGCTCCTGACGACCGTCGAGAACCGCTTTTCGGCGATGGACGTTCCCGCGTTTCCCATGGCGCAGCTCCTCGTCTTCTGGGGCGGTGTGCAGCATCGTATGGACGGGTTTGCCCACAACCCCGTGGAGTACGCCGCCAGCATTGGTTGCCCGGCACTCATCATGCACGGCGCGCACGACTTACGCGTGTCGGTGGCCGAAGTGCAATCGATTCACGAACGACTTCCCGGCGACAAACGGCTGATACTGTTCGCCGAGGCCGGTCATGAGTCGTACCTGGCAGTCGACGCGGCGTTGTGGAACAGCACGATTTCAGAATTTCTCGACAGCTTTGTCGCAATAGACAGGCCCACTTCGAATTGGAGCGCAGGTGAAATGACTGATTGAAAAATGCTATAGGCTCATCTTGACAGGGAGGCTACACTCCCCGTCGCGCTAAGATAGCGGCTTTCGTTTCAGGAGGAAACGAGAAATGGCAGGTCAAAGGAAGCCCTGCACCAGTCCTCGGCAGATTCGCGGGCGGTGTGAATTTTGCAGTATCGTCTTGGTTGCCCTGGTGCTGGCAGTCGAGCCGGTTCATGGCAGCGAGCCGGGTCGCGGACCCCCGAGCGACACAGGACCACCCGCGACGTCTCGTGTCAGTTCCCATCCGCGCCAAAGCCCAGTCGCCGAAAATCATTCGTTTGTCGCTGCGGCCGACCCGAAACCGATTGATGGCTGGCACCAGAATCTGATCCGCGAACGGCACATTGAAGTTCGGCTGCGGACAGCCCTGCGAGATCTGGAGGCCGGACAGCTGATCAGTGGGCTCACCGGGCTGCAATCCATCATTGACCGCGACGACGACGTCTTCGTCCGCATTGAATCTGCATCCGTACCTTGTGGGGCGCACGCCGTCGCCAGCCGGTTCCTTGGCGCACTCTCGCCGACGAACCTGGCGACCTACGAAACGATATTCGGCGGGCCAGCCAGACAACAGCTTGAGTCAGCCCTCGCCGGTCGAAATCCCGACCTTCTCGCCCGTGTTGTCCGCCGGTTTTATTATACGGCGGCGGGGTTCGAGGCCGGGAACCGCCTGGCAGCCTTCTGGACCGACCACGGTTGTGACGAACTGGCGTGGAGCTGGTGGCGACGCGTGCTCTCTGAACCGGCGCATCATTCCCGCATTCATGCCATGCATTGCATTAAGGCAGCCGCATGCGGCGAGCGGCTGGGACGTTCTTTGGCGGCCAGCGAAGTTCTAGGTCAGGTCGCCAGGGACCAGTTGGTCACCATCGCCGGTCGCGAACAGTCGATCGCACACTGGCAAGCGCAACTCGTCGAGCACACACAACTCCGCGCGACAAACGCCGAAGCACTCGTCGTCGGTGAGCGGTTCGATCGCAATGGCTCGACGACCGGTTCGGCCCCGGCGCTTGACCATCAGCTCTGGCGGCAGAGCCTGGCGGGCGAGAAGAGCCGGCATATCGAAAGCCTGGCCCGGGCCTGGGAGGGGGTGCAAGTGCAAAGTGGGCTTCCGCTCGGGACGGCGCAGGTTCCCCTGTTGATTGGAGAAAGGTTGGTCTTCCGCGATTTTGAAGGACTTCGCGCCGTTGACGCGCGGACGGGTGAGCGACTTTGGCACTATCCGTGCAGTTCGTCGCTCAGCCGCGACATTGGGCCGCGGCAGACCGCGCCCTCTGACGGCAATCCTGACCCGAACAACGTGATGCGCTACCTCGTGGGCAACGGAATTCTTGGAACGCTTGCCAGCGATGGCCGGCAGGTTTTCGCCGTCGATCAGATCGAGGTCGATGAAGCCGTGTCACCGGGCGCCGCGGCTCCGCCGGGAAACGCCCCCGCTTCCGGGCAGCAGAACAACGT
>JAYTRB010000030.1:0-14801 GCA_043746425.1 Planctomycetia bacterium | reverse complement strand
CTGGTCGATGCGCTGGCCCGTTCGTGCAACGTCTACTTTTTCGCGGCGGCGCGTAGAATTGGCGGTGGTCCGATTTTCGATTGGGCCGCCCGCTTTGGTTTTGGCCAGCCGACCGGAATCGATCTGCCGGGCGAACGCTCGGGTACCCTGCCGGCCGGGCTGTCGTCCCGCGCATCGCGCGACAGTTCGCGCAATCAGGCTCTGCAATTATCGATCGGGCAGGGGAAGCTCACCGTGACGCCCCTGCAAATCGCGCGGCTGATGGCCGCCGTTGCCAACGGAGGCAATCTTGTCGTGCCGCGGTTGGTCGATTCGGCGGGACCGACATTGATTGATGAGACGGAATCTGGCGACGCCGTAGCGGGCCCGTTTGACGCGCGTCCGATTCCCGAGCTTTCGTCCCGAACTCTGGAATGGGTCAGACTGGGTTTAGCACATGTTGTTTCCGACCGGCAGGGAACGGGCTACAAGACGGTGCGGTTGAATGAAGTGGCAATCGCCGGGAAAACTGGAACGGCCGAACAGGGTGGACAGAAACCCGACCATGCCTGGTTTGCGGGATATGTGCCCGCAGATAAACCGAAGATCGCCTTTGTGGTCGTTCTCGAAAGCGCCGGCTCGGGGGGCCATGCCGCAGGTCCCGTGGCCCGCAGATTCGTGCAGGCGATGCTGGCGCATGGATTGCTTGAACACAGACCGGTGCCGGGGCCGAGCGCGAACTGATTTCTATTTCAATGTGCGGTGTGTCGTCCCGGTGTCGCAGGAGCAATCGGTAAAAGCAACGGCTGAATACAGCGGGGCGGCTATGGCTCGGCAATCATTGTCGGCTCGATCACGGTGACTGCCGTGCTGCTGAGTGTACTCGTCAGACTGGCGCGGAATTCGGCCGGGCCAGGTCGCAGGGCTTCGACCTCGAACGAATACGTGAGCCGGCCGTTCGGCTCAAGAAGTTCAACCCGGTCGAAAATGAGTTTGTTCGCCTCAGCGGCATACTTCAATGAGAGGGGTTGCTGGTCGAGACGCACGGTTGCCGAACGAAGTCTGACGTTCTCGGGAACCAGGGCCTCGAGCACAATTCCCCGAGCACCTTGCAGGCCGATGTTCTGCACGGTCACATCGTACGTTCCGGCCCGGCCCGGTTCGAGCGGGTCGTCGCGATCGCTGATTCGCAAGTCGAGCGTGCCCGGGACAGGAACAATCTCGACGCACCCCTCTTCATGCTCGTCAGGCAGGTTCGCCCCCTTGACGTCGACAGTCACGCAGGCGCGGTGCATTTGAATGCGGCACTCAAATTCGACCTGCAATTGAATGATATCTCCGGGACGAAGCGCCCCCAGCCGCCAGGCGAGACTGCCATTTTTCTGCTCGGCTTCGGCGGAAGCCTCTTTCAGAATGAGGGCCTTGTCGTAAGAGATGACGGCCTGCACATTTTCAATGGTATTCTGCGACCGATTCGACAAGGTGATGTTGAATTCGGCCCGGCTCCCTTCGGTTCGCTGAGCGGGGCCGAGCATTTCGATTTCGACATGCCGGGCGACGAAATCAACACAAACTTCGCGGGATGCCACTTCGAGATCTGCTCCCCGTTCGAGACGCGAGACCGTAAACCGACTGCATTGCGAACCGGTCTTGTCGCAGGTCAGACTGATGGCGAGCGTCTTCGATTCGCCGGGAGACAGCCTTTCGACGCGCCGCAAAAGTTCGCGCTGGTCAGAGCCCAGGAACACCAGCGGGCGGTCAAACTGACAGCGAACTACGAGGCGCTCGAGGGGGTGCTCGCTGATATTACGCAGCGTGACACGATACGTCACCACGCCACCCAGTTGTCTCCGGGCGGGTGCGGCAACTGTCAGTTCCAACGGTTCGGCCACTGTCACCTCGTCGGGCTCAATGGTCGGACCCGATTCGATTTTCGGAGATTGTCGTTTGTCGAGTTTGGGGGCGATGTCGAGGCGGACGCTCGCCGGTGGCTCATCGAGATCGGACTGGGACGTGTCGGCGTCCTCTTCGATGGGCAATGGCAGCGATTCTCCTTTTCGTGGTTTGGGAGAGCGTTTGGGTGTTTTTGGCGATGGCGTTACGGGCCGGCGCGCGGTGTAATCATCGGGCGCCCCCAGCGGGGCCGGTGAATCAAACAAGTTCGACGCGGTCGTCCGGGGCTGCATCGACATATTCGTGCAGCCGGCCAGAACAACGGCCAGCCCCAGCCAAGGTAAGTAGTGCATCGAGCCGCGGTAATCGCGAGGCAAACAGACCACAGCAATTACTCCTGGAAATAACCTGGACAATGAACGCCACGCCTGAAATCTACCACGTGGATTGCCTTTTGTCGGCTGTTTTTCGCAGAAAACACACTGGGTAGACTGGGGTCGATTTGTCTTTCGCAAGGTTAGATCTTCTTGTTCCTGGCGTTCGGAAGACGATGGAAGACGTTGGACGAGGCAGGTTCTGGCATGGAGGGCCGCGAACTATTCCCAGGCCTTGAGAATCGTCGAACAATCGATTGTTTTTCAGGAGAGTGAGTCATGGAGCGACACAATATCCGCAATGGAGCCCTGGTGGTTTTGTTGACGACGGCCGTGTGTGGATCGACGGCCTTTGCCAAGTTGTTCCCCGAGCGCAAGTCAACGCAAATCGCCCATTCTGCGAAATCCTCGCCGAAAGTACGGTCATCAGATTGGCTGCACGACTTACAGGTGGCCCGTCGCGTGTCGGCAGCGACTGGCCGCCCGATGCTGCTCGTGTTCGGTGGCCCGCAGTGCGTTTACTGCCGAAAACTTGAAAATGAAGTTCTCAATGACCCCAAAATGGCGGATTTCATTCGTCAAGGGTTCGTTCCGGTTCACCTCGATATCTATAAAGATGAGCGCGCCGCGAAGATTCTCGAAGTGAAACAGATTCCCACTTCGATTATTCTCAGCCCGAATGCCGACTTGCTGGGATCGATCGAGGGCTTTGTCACCGTGACGCCATACCTCGACGTTTTGAAACAATCGCTTGAGTTCCAGAAGTCGCTTCGCTGAGAGCATGCCCAGGCCGGGCGACAGTCGGCTCGAAAGCTCAATCTCCTCCTCTTGCAAATCCGGTCGAAAGCGATTAGCTTGCAGGTATGAGCAGCTCTAAAAACCCGACGAATTCTGGCGATCAAGACGACCCATGGGAACAACTCGCCGAAGACCTGTTCGGTCTGGAATACGGCAAGGAACATGCCGCCCTGGATTCTTCGCCCGCAGCGGCTGAACCCGCGCCGTCCGTACCTCAGAAGTTGGTACCTCAGAAGGTGGTTCCTCAGAAGGCAGTCCCGCAGTGGACTGCCGATGTGGAGCCTGCGCGGCGCCCGGTCGCCGATTCCACCGTTTCTTCTTCTGCCAGTGAACCACCTCGTTTCGCCGCTGAACCCGTCGTCGAAGCCGAGATCGCGTTCGGCGAGACAGACGACGATGATTCAGACGAGCCCGGCGAGATTGAAGAATCGAACACTTCGGCGATACAGAGCGCCGACGAACCAGTAAGCCCAGTGCCGCCGTCTCCTCAGGATTCATACTGGGATGCACTGGCGAACTGGAATTGGGACGAATCCGAGGGGGGAGGCGCCAAAGCTCGTTCAGACGAATCACGAGAGGGCCAGGGCCGATCCTCAGGTGGACCGCCATCACGCGGCGGGTCACGGGGCCGCGATGCAGGCCGCGGTCGCCGCAGCGATCGACCCGAGCGCCAGGCGTCAGAAACACCTTCCGCAGTGCCACCGGCGCCGGCCTCGCCCGCGCGCCAGGCTGTGCCGCAAGCATCCGACGACTTCGGGCTGGGAGTGGGGGCTTCGGAAAGAGCAGGAACTCCTCGCGAAAATACTTCCCGATCGGGCTCGCAAGGGGCCACTCTGCCGAGATCTAATGCGCCCAAGTCCAATGCGCCTCGATCGAATCCCCCACGGTCCAGCCCGCCGCGGTCGAATGCGCCAGGCTCGAACGCACCGGGGTCGAATGCGCCGGGGTCGAATGCGCCGTCGGCAAAACCGCCCGCGTCGAATCCACCTGTGTCGAATACACCCGCGTCGAACCTACCTGGGGCCAACCCGCCCTACGTTGAAGCACGTCGAGCAGACGCGCTGAGCGGCGATGCTCAGGGGGCGCGGCACAGTCCCGAAAAAGAGAGAGGCGAAGCGAGTCTGGCATCCGGTTCGGTGCATTCCGGCGACCATGCCGCCCAACGCCCGGGCGAAGGTACCGCCGAAGCCGCTGCCGAAGGAGAGTTTCCCCGCAAACGCCGTCGACGCCGGCGGCGCCGCCGTGGTCCGCGCGCTGAAGGAGAAGCGGGGACGACGACTTCGACTGCGCCCGCGACTCCGGGTTCCGACTGGGATGACTCCGCCGGTCCCGAGTCCGATCTGTCGGACGACGACGAAACGGCTGATGAAACGGAAACCATTGAAGCAGTTGAAGCGGTTGAGGAGCGTCCAGAAAGCCGTCCCGCACGGCCCGCGCGAAGCCCCAGACACCGGCGTCAACGAGAAGACGAGCCGCGAACCGCCGCCGCCTCTGATCGAAGTGCACCCCACTTCGATGATGACGACGATGACGAACCGCAGGAAATGATTCTGGCCGGCGGCGGCGCCGGCGAATCATCGCTGAGTTCAGATCAGAACGACGACGACGACGAATCGGAAGACGCGAGGGTCAGTTACGACGACGTTCCAACTTGGGAAGAGGCAATTTCGTATCTGCTGCATCCCAATCAAGTGCAGGTTGAGCCGGGGGACAATGCCGGCCAGGCGAAGCCGCCTCGCAGCGCCCAGTCGGCCGATCAACCTCGTCAGACGCGTCATATCGGCCATCGTAAGCCCCACCGATAGCGCAGAATCACGGGCGAGATTTTGGTGCCGCTCGATGAACACGAACCAAACCGCACTCCCCAATCGTGTGGGCAGAGCGGCGTTGGTCGCCCTGCTGCTGCTGGCACTCGTGCTGCGGGCCGCGATGCTCTGGGGCCTTGGCGGGAGCCTGGCTCAAGACCGCGACAATTACCGCCGGATCGCCGAGCACGTCGCCGCTGGTGAAGGATTCGTCGACCCGCAAACCGGGTTTCCGACTGCCTATCGGCCGCCGCTGTATCCGCTGCTCGTTGCCGCCGTACTCGTCTCTGGCTTCGGAAACATGGCCATTGGCATCGTGCAATTAATGCTGGGGGTTGGCGCCGTGATATTGACGATGCTGTGTGCGCGCCGATTGGGGTTAGGACGTCGCAGTCTCGTCGCCGCCCTGCTCGTCGCCGTCGACCCCCTGCTGTTGCAGCAAACGGCACTGGTCATGACAGAGACGACCTCGGCGTTTCTGGCCGCGCTCGTTCTGTGGCTGGGTGCTGGTCGACCGTCTCGATTGCGAAACATTGCGCTGGGAGCAGCATTCGGCCTGTGCTGCCTGTGTCGGCCGACGTTCTGGGTGTTCGGTGCGCTCGCGGTAACAATCTGGGCTGTCGTTCGAATTCGTGCGACGAATTCGGCGTCGTCGCCTTCCAGGAATCACTGGCGACAGGGGGTGGGAATCGCCGCGGGAGTCGCTGCGGGCGTCGTTCTCGTCGTCGCACCGTGGGGAATCCGCAATGCCATCGTGATGGGGCGGCCAATCATCACCACCACGCATGGGGGCTACACGTTACTGCTGGCGCATAACATGCCTTACACATGCGCTGTCGTCGAACAACCGTGGGGCGCCGTTTGGGAGGCAGCCTCACTGAACGAATGGCAGGCATCGTTGGAGGCTGAAATGGCCCGCGAGACCCCTCCCATCGATGCGGCACACCTTTCACCCGCAGTCGAACTGGCCCGCGACACGTGGATGAACCGCAAGGCGCGAGAGTACATTTGCAACGAACCCTTTGTGGCGCTCAAATCGGGAATGACGCTCGTGGGCCGTCTTTGGAACGTCGTTCCGCTGGCGACGAAAAACACACCTCTTCCGAACTCGGTGCGGTGGGCCATTGGCGGATTCTACGCGGTGGTGCTGGTCGCCATGCTGCGCGGTGTCTGCCGCCTGTCGCGCGATGACCGGTTGAAATGGTGGCCGTTACTGGCTCTGATCGCCGGTTTCACGGTCGTTCATTCGCTGTACTGGGCCGACATGCGGATGCGGGCTCCGCTCATTCCCGCGATTGCCCTGCTGGCCGCGTACCGACCGGGGCGAGACTCTGACTTCTTGACCTGAGGGCAGAGCTTATTATAGTTCATTGAAAGGCCTTGAATTGCGCGAACCACGGTTGGCGGGATGGACCGCGCCCGTATCAATCGGGAAACTTCGTTCGGGACAGTTTTCCACAAGCCAGGCGACGACATCGCAATACTCGATCTCATTCATGCTCATCCAAGTGGTCTGAGAGCGATTGCCAACAGGACTCGGCCGATAACGACGATGACGAGCAAGAAAAAGTAGAATGTCATTTTTGAAACATCTGTGGCCGGTGCTGAAATGGGGGATGTTTCTGGTCGTGCTCTTGTTTGTCGCGCGGCACGGGTACCTGCTATGGGTCGACGATCGATGGACTGCGGTCGACAGCCGGGCGGCAGACATCCATTGGGGTTGGTTGGCACTGGCGGGGGGCTCATCAGTCGTCGCTTGGCTGCCGTCGGTCTGGTACTGGCGGAAGCTCATGCTGGCGACGGGGGCAACGCCGCGGTGGCCGCAAGTCTTCAGGTCGTATTACTGCGGCCATCTGGGGAAATACGTTCCCGGCAAGGCGGCAGCGATTGTGATCCGTACAGCGCTGCTCAAAGATTCTGGCGTTGCGGCGAGTGCGGCCGCATTTACGGCGACGGTCGAGGCGGTGACGTATATGTGGACCGGAACGCTCCTCGCGGTTCTGCTTTATTCGAGCCTCGCGGCTTACCTGCCAGAGACGATCGCCGCGCCGCTTGGCAACCCGTTATTGCGTCTGGTGCTCGTCGGGCTCATCGTGTGTCTGGGGTTGGGGGGGCTCATTGCGCTCACCCGCAGTTATGAGCGATTGGTCAAAATGCTGGGGGGCCAGCCACCTGCAGCGCGACTTGCGCCCCGCAGCGCGCCGGCGCGTGCGATTTTTTCTGGCGTCCTCGTCTTTCTGGCTGCGTGGTGGATCCAGGGGCTGACTCTGGGGCTGACGATGCAGGCCGTTTCGCACGATCGCATTGCCTGGAGCGAGTGGCCCTGCTGGACGGCGACAGCAGCGGTCGCGATGGTCGGCGGATTCATCGCCATTTTCACACCCGGGGGGCTCGGAGTGAGAGAAGGGTTACTGATGGAGCTTTTGACGGGGCAGGTGGGGGCCCACCAGGCGGTTCTGGTGGCCGTTCTCATGCGTGGTGTGTCGCTGGCGGGTGAAATTCTGATCGCCGCCACGCTATACTACGCGGTCTCTGGAATTCCCGTAAACGCAGGCACACTGCTCGTACCTCCTCGGCGTGGCTCCTGATGCTGTCGATTATCGTTCCTGTCTTCAACGAAGCCGAGAGTCTGCGGCAACTCCATTTCGAGATCGACGAGACCTGTTCCGTCCGAAAAATCGACGTTGAAATCATCTTTGTTGACGACGGTTCGACCGACGACACATGGGGGGCGGTACGTAACCTCGCAGAACGCGACGCCCGCGTGCGGGGCCTGCGGTTACGGCGCAACTTCGGTAAAACGGCGGCCCTTGCGGCAGGAATTCATTCGTCACAGGGCGATCTGGTCTGCATGATGGACGCCGACTTGCAGGACGACCCGGCCGAAATTCCCGCGCTGCTTGAAAAAATTGCTGCCGGCAGCGATCTGGTCAACGGTTGGAAAAAGCATCGCCTTGATCCGTGGCATAAAGTGTACGCCAGCCATGTCTTTAACCTGATGGTGAGCCGGCTCACGGGTTTGAAACTGCACGACCACAACTGCGGCTTGAAATGTTTTCGCCGCGAAGTCGCTTCAGAAATTCGGTTGTATGGCGATCTGCACCGGTTTATACCCGCTCAGGCACATGCCCGCGGATTCAAGGTGGTGGAGTTGGCCGTGCATCACCGGCCACGGAAGTTTGGTCACAGCAAATATGGTGTCCGCCGGTTCCTCATTGGTTTTCTCGACCTGCTGACGGTGAGTTTTCTAACGAAGTTAGGTCAGCGGCCGCAGCACTTACTGGGGGCGATGGGGCTTATGCTTTTCGCGCTGGGTGGTTGTGGGCTCGTAGGCCTGCTTTTGGTCTGGCTGCTGAAAAACGTACCGCCCTATTGGAACGCGGCCCCAGCCGGCCCGAGTCCGCTTTTTACAGGCTCCGTGGCGGCCCTGCTGATGGGCATGCAATTCATGTCGCTGGGATTTGTGGCTGCCTTGCTCGTAGCATCGACCGTTCGCGACGCCGACACGTACAGCATTGCCGAGCGGACAGACGTTGACAGCGCATGAACCAACCGAGCCCGAATTCCATCCAGCATCGCCGAAGATGTCGGAATCGGGATGTCGACATTCGTTGTGCCCGAAGACTGAAAAGTTCTGCGCGCAGCGCAGTGGGCTTATTTCCTGGAGAATGCAATTCGAGGAAACTGGGAATTTTCTGGGAATTCGACAATGTGCTTGGTAGACTCAAGGGCGGGCCAGGCGGCGTCCTGGATGTAAATCGATTGGCTTGCGTTCCTTTCGTTATTCGGATCTCGACATTCACAAAATTGCGGAGACCATGCCATGCCCGAAAACGACAATGTCAACCGGGACGATCCCTTGAGCCTCGATGCCGTCCGTGACGAATTGGGGCGTGTCCCTGTCATCGGCCGGGAAACCGACCGCGAGTTGTTTATCGACCTGCCGACGTGCGGGCTGGCGATGCCGCATGTGGCCGAATGCCGCGGAACGATCGAGCGTGAGTTTCTTTCAAACGATTTTTCACACGGGTCGTAAGCGGCGCCGCGACCAGAGGCGCCGCTAGGTGGGGGTCACCTCGCACCCCACGAGCAGTACGTCGTCAAGCACCGGCGTCGTTCCGATCTGAATCACATGCCGCATCTGGTCGGGCAGAAGTCGATCGGCAGACTCCTCGAGTCGCCGGGCGATTTCGGGCGCCGTTAGCCCCTGCACTTCTCGACCACGAACAACTTCACCGACGCCGTCGGTGAAGAAAAACACCCGATCGCCTGGTTTGAGCTGTACCAGATGTTCGGTATAGTGCTCGCCGGGAGCGACCCCCAGCGGCAGCCCACCGGCGGACTCGCCCAGATTTTTAACTTTCCCGTCGCGCAGAATGAGCGGCGGATGCTCGCCGGCGGCCGCATACACGAGCGTATGTGTTCGAGGAAACCACGCGGCCACAGTGGCCGAGACATACAGGTCATTGATTCCCAGCAGCGTCAGTTCAGAGTTGATCCACTGCAGGCAGCGCGCCGGCTCAGCCGTCAGCGACACCCAGCGCTGCAACTCGGCGCGCAATAACATGCTGTTCATGGCGGCTTTGACGCCGTGTGACATGGGGTCGAAGAGCGACATGATCCAGCGATTGTTCAATTCAAAGCTTTCAAAGCAGTCGCCTCCCAGCATGCCGCTGGGGTGATACACGACGTCGACGATCATTCCTGGCAGACTCATGCGCCGCGTGGGAGTCAGCCGCTGATGGATGATGGCGGCGAGATGCCGTTCTTCGGCGCGCTGGTCGAGCAGCATGACCCGGCTGGCGGGCCCCTCGGGAAGATCAATGGTCGCCTGCACGCGATCTTTATCTTCGACGACGAGTTCAAACCGTCCGACGACGATGGTGTCGCCGGCATTCAACTTTTCGCGATTGATCTTCAGTCCATTCACGTACGTGCCGTTCGTGCTGCCGAAGTCTTCGACATAGCAGGTCTTGCCCTCGACCCAGAAGCGGCAGTGCTGCCGCGATACAGAAGTATGGTCGAGACGAATGTCGGCGGTTTCCGAGCGGCCAAGAATCTTGGGCGTGTCGAGAATATCTTCTGACCAGGTATCGCCCGAGATATCGGCCAGTGTCAGCATGAACGTCATGAACGATGCACCTGCCTAAAAGCGGCCATTCGATTGGAACGTGCATTATTCCCGGAATCGGCGGGGTTTCCAACAAGCAAAGCGCGAATTTTTCGAGCGCAGGGCAGAATTCGGATAATTTTAAAGAAAGCGAATTTTTCGTTTGCAATCGCAATGCGGGTCGTGTAGGCTCTGTTCTCGGTTGTGGGTTTTACGCCCATTTGCTCTTTTATAAGCGATTGCATGTGGGTTTTGATCCCTATATGATAAGTGCATCGACGCCGTGGCGGCGACGATGTGCTTGCCAAAACCTCTCGAAATGCCGTTTGCCATGACTGCCCCGCGGCCGGCTCTGTTTTTATCGGGCGAATTCAAGCGTGTCGTCGACGACCGCTACCGAATTACGCTGCCGCCAGAACTGGCCGAGCCAATTACCGATGCAGAAGGAGACGTGATTGTCGCCAAGGAACGGGCGGGCTGCCTGAGTTTGTGGCGCGCGGCCGATTGGCAGCAGCGGATCGACGAGGGAGTGGGAATCATTCGCCAGAAGATGCAGGCCGGACGCCTCGAACAGAAATGGGGAGAAGTCCAGCGATTGGGACGGTTGCTGTCGACTCGATCGCGAACCGTTCGGCTGGCAAACCGCTCGCGGTTGGTGATCCCTGAAGGATTTCGCGAGTTTCTCGATGTTGCTTGTGAAAGCGAAGTGATGCTCGTCGGAGCGGCTATCTGCGTCGAAATCTGGAACCCACAAGCGTGGCTTGAACTTTTACGTCAGGAAATGCCTGCCTTCGGGGGGTTGTTCAAGGAACTGTCGGATTGATTTGCAGTATCTATCTTGAAAACCGTAGGGGCGCCCGGCACTTTAAGCGAGCGGGCACAATAAGACTTTAGACATGATGCGATTTTAAGGCATGCACCGCGCATGCCCGGCCTCGAGGAGAGATGCGAAGACTCACTCGGTTTCGGAATCCAGGCGATGCCAAGCGTTCACGCACCAAGGACGGCTGGTTGGCATGGATGCCGCTTCTTTCTCTGGCCGGGCATGCGTTTTTTTCAGTGGACGTTGAAAAAGAGGTCGGGAGTCATTCGTCGCCCTCCGCGCCGCATGTCGAATGGAATTCGCAAACACAATCGCACGGTTGCGAGCGTCAGTTGAGCGATAGAAGGGCTTCCGACCCCTTTTTCAGCGGCCGGCAATGCGGCCGGCGATGCAGATGACCAGGCGAGCCGCCGGTCGACACTTCAGCTTGGCTCCGCTCCATGTGCGGCCGCGAAAATGACTCGCGGAATGAACCAAAGCGACCACGCTGCCCGTTCCGATTTCGCCACGCTTGCGGATGCTGACGGATCGGCCGCATTTTTGGTCTTGAGCCGCCCGCCAGCGGGGCCGAATTCGCCCCGATTTCGCCAGCCCTCGGCGTTGTTTCCCGCCAGTGGCGCCGTTTGTGCCGGTTGGCGCTGCCGCACACCACGACAGGCACGGGAATTCACGGCGAAGTTATCGGTCGGCGCTGGCCTTGGTGACGATAACAATTGCGGAAGACCGACTTGGGCCTGACCAGCTTCAGATCCGGAACGGGATCCAGAATTCGCCTCAGAGTACAAACTTACTGATTGACACCGGTTTTTTGCCGGTCGTATAATACTCTCTGCTCCGGCGTCGGCTCTCCTTCGCCGGCGCTTTCTCTCGATCCGACATTTCCCACACCCGTTGCTTTCAGGTAAGCCAGGGAATTTGCGCAGATGATGATGACGAAGACCAGCAAATGCCTGACAATTGCCGCGACGGTATTTTCCGTCGTGTTTATGGCGGTTTCGGCCGTTATGTGGACGGCGCGCACCGACTGGAAGCAGAAAGCGGATGTCGAGTTTCCGAAGAAGCGGATCGCAGAACAAGCCGAGATCCTGAAAGGGCTGGACGACCAGATTAAAGACGTTGACGTGCAACAGAAGAAGTCAGTCGCCGCCATCGCGTCAGACGAGCTGGCCGTTTTGGCGCCGAACGTCGGTCTCGAAGCCCAACTCGAAGTCGAATTGGCGAACCTGATCGAAGAAGCGCACGCTCTGCACGAACAGATCGAGGCCGAAGCGAAGAAGGTCGAAGTGAAGCAGGATGTCGGCAAGCGGTTGCGCGAAGAGGTTTTGCGGCTGACGAGTCAATATGAAGACCTCGTGGCGCAGAAGGAAGACGCATTGGCGAACGTCAAGCGCATCCGCGATTTGTTGTTTCAGGCCAACGGCGTTCTCGATCGCGTCAAGAAGCGTCAGAAATCGCTTGAATCCGACTATGAGGCTGAAGAAATCCCCGGACCGGCGGCTTCGCGTCCGTCGAGAGCCGTGAAATCGTCGTAAAATTATCGTTGAGCGCAGTCCTACGTTGAGGAGCCCGGTCGATGCATTTCGTCGGTAAGATACTGGTCGTCTTACAACTCGTCCTGAGCATATTCTTCATGGCGTTCGCAGGTGTGGTTTACAACCACCAGATGAGCTGGCGCAAGGCCTATGAAACGGGGCAGACGAATCTGTCGAAAACCCAGAAGGAACGGGACGACGCATTGGCCGAGAAAGAGCGGCTCAACACCGATTTGACGAGACAGGCCAATGTTTCTGAACAGCGGGCCAAAGCTGTCGAAATAGCGAACAAAGGCCTGTTGGCCGATGTCGAGCGGTTGAAGAAGGAAAGCGGCGACTTGGCCGTTGCCCGCAAACGGGCCAGCGAAGAGGCGCTGATTGCCGGTGAAGAATCTTCTGCCCGCACCGAAGAGGCCACGAATCTGCGGAGCATCAATTTCGATCAGTCGAAGGCGCGCGACATCGAATTTCAGATTCGGACCAAGCTCGAAGACGACAAATACAGTCTGCAGCTCGACCTGGATACGGCCAAGAAGAAGAACCGCGAGTTGTTGACCCGAGTTTCGATTTTGCAGCAGGCCCTGGAATCGGCCGGAATCTCGGCTGATGTCAACGAACTGGCTGCACGCAACAGCCCGCCCCCGCGCGTGGAAGGCAAAATTCTGGATCTCCTGATCCCTCAGCGCCAGGGAGCGAGCGAACTGGTCGAGATTTCCCTGGGAAGCGACCAGGGATTGAAGAACGGGCACGAGATGACGGTCTACCGTACCGGGCTCAGTGGGGGCCAGCAGCCGAAGTTTCTCGCCAAGATCGTCATTGTCAAAACGACCCCCGACAAAGCGGTCGGACAGGTGATTGAAGGAATTCGTAACGGCGTGATCAAGAAAGGCGACAATGTCACCACGAAGCTCTAGTCCTCGTAAGCCCAAAGGACCCCCGCCTGCGGCAGATGTCTATGTGGCGCTGCTGTACGTATCGGTCGCGTCGCTGATCGTCGGGATTTCGCTCCTGGCGCTTGAGTTGAATGTCTACGAGTGGAAGCTGCCACCCGGTATGTAATGGCGATGGGATGTAATGGCCATGGGCAGGTAACGACAAAGCGCCGCGCGAAACCGCGAGCGAGTGCGAGAGCGCATTGTACAAATGCGGCTGTGTCGCCGCCGCTGTTGACGGTCGCGCCCGAACGAGCGCGAAAATGTGCTCGTTCGCCTCTGTCGCTTGTCGGTTTTGCGCTAGCAGATCCACCCGCCCCCTAAGACTCGATTGCCTTCATAGAATACGACGGCCTGCCCGGGGGCGACGCCGAATTGCGGCTCGGCGAAACGCACTCGCAAGCGATCATCTGCGACAATTTCGATCTCTGCCTTCGCTGCCCGATGCAGGTACCGAATCTTCGCGGTGCATTCAAATCTCTGGGGAACGGCGTCGATCAACCAGTTGAGGCGGTCGGCTTCAAGTTCTTTCCGATCGAGGTCGGCTCTCGCCCCGATCACGACCTGCCGGGTCTCGGGCCGCACCGCGACGACGTAGCGAGGCGCTCCGAAGGCGATGCCCAGTCCACGCCGCTGACCGATCGTGAACCGCTCGTACCCCTGGTGTTGGCCCACGATGTTTCCCGCGATGTCAACGAGCTCACCTGCAGTATTTTGCTCGCCGCGGTAGCGACGAATGAAGCCCGCGTAATCCTGATCGGGAACAAAGCAGATCTCCTGGCTGTCGGGCTTGTCGGCGACGCGCAACCCGGCTTGACGGGCGAGGGCGCGAATCTCGTGCTTATCATACTCCCCGACAGGAAACATCACATGCTCAAGCAAATTGCGATCGAGACCGAACAGAACGTACGACTGGTCTTTATCGTCGTCGACGCCGCACTCGAGCGCTGGCCGGCGTTCGCCTGCCACCGGTACAATGCGGGCATAGTGCCCGCTGGCGATCTTTTCGGCCCCCACCTTCCGCGCGAAGTCCCACAGTTTGCCGAACTTCAGCCAGTTGTTGCACATCACGCAAGGATTGGGGGTTCGTCCGGCGAGGTATTCGTCGGCGAAATAATCTTTGATGCGGCCGAAGGCGTCCTGAAAGTTGAGGGCATGGAAGGGAATGTCGAGCGAATCGGCGACACGCCGCGCGTCGGCCGCGTCGCTGGCGCCGCAACACCCCTGTTTGTGGCTCTCGGGCGAAACGATGGCGAGTGCGCCGGGCGCGGTCTCGCAGGCCCGTTCTTCGCTGGCGCCTGAGCGCATAAACAGGCCGATGACGTCGTACCCCTGTTCGCGCAGGAGAAACGCCGAAGCAGAGCTGTCGACTCCCCCGCTCATCGCCAGTACAACGCGCTTAGACATCGAATTCGCCTTTCACCAGCGGCACAGAATCGGTGCCGCCAGAGTTCAGTTTAGAGACACTCAGCACATCCGCCAAGTTCTCCTGAAGAATCGACGGCATCGGGGGCGCACGACGTGATCTGAACGGCTTGGGCCAAGTTCGTTCATG
>JAYTRB010000029.1:0-5496 GCA_043746425.1 Planctomycetia bacterium | reverse complement strand
GGCGAGATCGCCCAGATAAAGGACATTCCCGCGCGACCGATGTGTGGCGATTACGCCCGCAAGTCTGCGACTTCCCGTGTGAGGCCGAGCGCTTTCTGGACGTCATGAAACAGTTCGCGCGGGCTGAAGGGCTTGAGAATTAATTTTGTTATCCTGAGCTCGTCAGCGACAACAAATGGGTCAAGTTCCAATCCACGGGCCGTCAGCATGAAAATCGGCAAGTCGCACAGGCCGGGAGTTCCTCGAATCCTCCGGCACAGTTCCAGGCCGTCCATGCGTGGCATGGTGCAGTCGGTGATCAAAACGTCGGGCGGAGTCTTGAGAATTAATTCCCAAGCTTCCTGTCCGTTCCTGGCCGACTGGACCTCAAACCCGGCATTCCGGAACTTCATGCTGACTGCGAGGGCAATATGAGGCTCGTCATCGCAAATGAGAATTCGGTGTGTCATGATCCCAAGATTAGATCAGCTCCACCTTTGGGCAAATCCGAAATCGCGAATTCGACCATTCCACGGACAAAGTGTGCCGGTCTTGCCGATAATACAGAAGGCCGGCAGGGCCTACCCGGGTAAGATGGCGCACTCTCTTTCGCCTTGGGCCGCCAAAGGACGACGACAACTAATGACACAGCAAGAGGTTATGGATTATCGCGTCGAGCTGGATGCCTTTTCGGGACCGCTCGATCTGCTACTGTATCTCGTTCGTCGGCAGGAAGTCGACATCCTGAACCTGCCGGTCGCCGAAATCACCGCCCGGTTCCTCGAATTCCTGGAAGTGTTGCAGGTTCTCGACCTCGACCTGATTGGCGATTTCGTTGTGATGGCCAGCAGCCTCATCGAGATTAAAAGTCGCCTGGCCCTGCCCGGGCCAGATGAGCCCCCTGAACTTGTCGAACCCGACGAAGATCCTCGGGCCGATCTGGTTCGGCAATTGCTCGAATACAAGCGATTCAAAGATGCCGCGCGCCGGCTTGAAGAACAGGCCGCCGATTGGCAGCAGCGGTATCCGCGGCTTACCGACGATCGGCCGCGCGGGGGCAACGACCCATCGCGCGATCTGATCAAGGAAGTCGAACTGTGGGATCTGGTAAGCGCCCTGTCGCGTGTGCTGCGCAAGAATTCCGAATCGGCGCCGGCGACCGTCGTCTATGATGACACGCCCATCGCAGTATATATCGAGCGAATCAAGGCCCGCGTGCTGGCCGAACAGCGCGTCGCCTTCAGTTCATTCTTCACCGGAACGAACTCGCGCAGCCGCATTGTGGGAATATTCCTGGCAATTCTGGAACTCCTGCGGCACTACAAATTTCGCGCCGAGCAGCCGCAGGAATATCACGAAATCTGGGTCTTGCCGCCGGAGTCGCCTGTCTCTGACGGGGCGTCGGCTGCTTGCGACCCATCGGCCAATAACATCACGGTGGATGTCAAGGTGGCCGATCACGACCCGGGCATTGAAGGCGCAGAACCGCAGGTTCGACCTTAAAGGGCGGGTATAACCCGTCGGATTGCGCCTCCGATTGATCGGGGCTGGTTTTTTGGGCAGGTCCGGCCACCAATCCTGCAAATGGCCGGCCTCAATCAGGCGGGCGAACTTGACCGGTTCGGGGGCGTTGCGCCTTCAATTTGCAGGCCGACCGTCCTAGAATCGCTTTCCCACTTGATGATTCACGGCACATCATCGCGCGGGGTTGATCGAGACACCTTGACCGAATGTGAATCAGCAAGGGTTTCCAGACAACCCGTCACGAAGACCGCTTTGTGCAGCGACACTAATTATTAGAGGAGAGAACGATGCAGGGGGATCCGAAGGTCATTGAGGCCTTGAACGCTGGCTTGACGATCGAACTTACGGCGATCAATCAGTATTTCTGCCAGGCCAAAATGTGCAAGAACTGGGGCTTTAACAAACTGGCAGCCAAGCACTACGAAGAATCGATCGGCGAAATGAAGCACGCCGAAAAGCTCATCGACCGCATCCTGTTTCTGGAAGGGGTTCCTGAAATCGCGCGCTATGACGTGATCCGTGTAGGAACCGATGTTAAGGATCAGTTCGAAAATGACCTGGTTCTCGAAGTCCAGGGCGTGAAGAAATATAACGACGCGATCGAGCTGTGCGTTAAACTCAAGGACAACGGCAGCCGCGAATTGCTTGACGGAATTCTGGTCGAATCTGAAGAGCATGTCGACTGGCTGGAGACGCAGTTGTCGCTCATCAACGACGTCGGATTGCAATTGTATCTGCAAAGCCAGATCGGCGAGTCAACGGGCGGCCACTAGACCCGATTCTTCTTCCTCCTGAAATCGGTGCGCGCCAAGTTCGCAGCAGAATGCATCAGAGTCGCGGCGAAACGAAAATCGACGCCCCGAATTCTGCCGACTTCGGGTATGCGGTTGTGAAGCCTCCGACAGTAGTCGTCGGGTTTGCGTACGCGGGAATCCGCCTACACCGTTCGGCGGTGCATCTTCTCCATCACGAAGTAACCGGCCTGCGCCAGCCCCAGACTGCGATAGGTCTCGTGGGCGCGCTCGTTTTGCTCTTCGACGTACAGGCGCAGGCCGACGACGCCGGGGTCAGATTCGGCTTCGCTTCGTAACCGCTCGAACAGCATTCGAAACACTCCCTGTCGGCGAAATTCGGAAATCACGTACACGCTTTGCAGCCACCAGATGTCGCCATTGCGCCAATCGCTCCACTCATAGGTGTGCATCAATTGCCCCACGATACGTCCCGCGGCTGACGCGACGAGATAACGCCCTTTTCGCGGGTCGGCCAGCAGGGCACGCACTCCTGGTTCGACGTGTTGACGCAGCAGTTGCTTGCCTTCGCTTTCTTCGGCCAGGCGGCAATTGAAATCTACGATGGCTGGCCAGTCGTCGGCGATGGCAGGACGGATGTCGATGGGAATTGCAGTCATTGGACGAGATTTTTCTGAGAGTCGTGGTCTTCGAGTTTCAGGCGCCGACGTATCGGGCGTATAAACTGCGGGCGACGGCCAGGTCGTCGGTCCCCTTGATGATCGCGCGGCCATCGGCAAAGATCGTCAATTGAAATTCATCGCCGGGAAGCGTCAGCCGCAACAGAAATGCATTCTGCGATACTTCCCCCGTTCCGCGAAGTCGGACCGCCAGATCAGGAAGTGACAGCGCGTGCTTCTCGGCCGGGGAAATCTGCACCGCATTCCGGCCACATAATACTGTCGTCTGCGACCCTTTTGTTCCCGAGAGCCAGTCGCGCTTTCCGTGGACGCACGCCGGGCAGTCGGCCCGTTCGCGGAGGTTGGCGACGTTCATTTGCCGCATGGTTCCGTCCCACACATCGACAATTGTCAGTACCGGCTCAAGCAGTTCACGATGGCCGGCAAGTATCTTCAGGGCCGCCACGACCTGCAGCGCGGCGACGACGTTCACCGTCGGTCCGAGGACTCCGGCGGTGTCGCAAGTGTCAATCATGCCCGGCCCGGGAACGTCGCCAATCAGGCAACGCAGGCATGCCGTCTGGCCGGGAAAAATCGCCATGACCTGTCCGTGACTGCCGACGCAGCCGCCGTAGATCCAGGGAAGTCGCAGGTCGAGAGCCGCGTCATTGATGAGAAACCGCGTCTCGAAATTGTCCATGCCGTCAAGAATCAGATCGACAGTGGCAGTCAGTGCACGAATATTGGTGTAATCGATATCGGCGACGATCGGTTCAATCGAAACCGTACTGTTGATCTTGGCCAGTTTGCGTGACGCGGCAATTGCTTTGGGGAGCGCCTCGGCAATGTCCTGCTCGTCGAACAGCACCTGCCGTTGGAGGTTGCTGAGCTCGACGAAATCGCGATCGACCACCCGCAGAAAGCCAACACCCGCGCGCACCAGGCCATCGGCGATTGCGCTTCCAAGCGCCCCGCAGCCGCATAACAGAACGCGCCCTTGCCTTATCTGCCGTTGGCCTTCTTCGCCGATGCCGTGAAAGAGCATCTGGCGGCTGTAACGTTCGTGGTCGGGCGACATTGTGAGCTACCCGCGAGCAGGGGCTCGTGGGCCTTAAAGTTGACGGCAGTGCAAACGATAGAGCATAGAGGATGGCAACCAGTGCGGCAAGAAATGTCGCGCTGATCAAACGAATGATTTTGATTCGCCCGAGCGCGAACAGTCTCAACCCGATGGTACAATCGTCACGAGCAGTCGATCGATTCGCTGATGTTCGAGAGCGACGACTTCAAACGAGAGATCTTGCCAGTTCGTTTTTTCACCGACAGCAGGGATGTGCCCGAGACGGTCGAGAACGAGGCCTGCCACCGAACTGACATTTCGTGGAGCGCTGGCCAAATGATGCTGACGTCCCAGCCGCTCCAGCAGATCGGCAGTGCTCACTGATCCCTCGACCAGCCAGGTCTTCGCATCGCGCTGCACGATCTGCTCTTCGACCCGCTGATGGTGGTCAGTCAAGAGCTCACCGACTAGCTCCTCCAGCACGTCCTCAAGCGTAACCATGCCCCGCGTCGCCCCGAACTCGTCGACCACGATCGCGAGCTGGTTGTGCTCTTCTTGAAAGCGGACGAGGAGTTGATCCAGTCGCATCGTATCGGGTACGACCAGCGCCGGCCGGACAAGTTTGCGAAGGTCGAGTTTCCAGCCCAGGTAATGCTGCCGAAGAACATCCTTCAGATGAACAAAACCGATGATATGATCGAGATCCCGCTCGTAGACCGGCAGCCTTGAAAAACCGGCCATGGAGATGACTCCCAGCAATTCCTCTTGCGGAGTTTCGATGTCGACGGCGTCGATGTCGATGCGTGGTTTCATAATCTGGCGTACAGTCCGGTCTCCCAGTTGTAATGCCTCGAAGGCCAGTTTCTGTTCGACTGGGTCGACGATTCCCTCGGCCGTTCCCACCTCAATGAGCTCACGGATTTCCTGCAGCGATGTGCGTTGGGCGGACGCCGCGCCGACGCCAAACAAACCCACCACCATGTCGGTTGCCGCGCGCAGGCCCCTCACGATGGGGCCGACCACGCGGGCAAAACGATCGAGTGGCCGAGCCAGGACGAGCGCCAGCCGCGTGGCTTGGCGCACCGCCAGACGTCTGGGAAGCACTTCCCCCACGACTGCTGAAACCAGCGACAACCCGACGACAACGACGGTCAGTGCGATTTCCATGGAAAGCAGCGAAAAAATGCTGATCGGGCTCGTTTCCACCCACGATTCAATCTCTCCGACCAGAGTCGCTCCTCCCACGACAGCCGCCAAAGTTCCGAAAAGCCAGACCGCCGCCTGCATGACCGGAAGGAACCGATTTGGATTTTGCGCCAGATCCAGCGCCAGCCCGGCTCGTTCGTCGCCTTCGTCGCGCAATTGGCGCAGTCGGTTGCGGTCAGCCGAGATGACAGCGATCTCGGCTGCCGAAAACAAACCATGGGCTATGATCAGCGCCAGGATGATCAGTAATTCCAAAATCCACAAAGTTTCCATGTATTGTCCCTCACCGGTTCAGTTGCCGCCACAGTATGAGTTC
>JAYTRB010000028.1:0-7273 GCA_043746425.1 Planctomycetia bacterium | reverse complement strand
GTTTTGCGTGAAAAAATCGCATTATGAACTCAAATCTGCGGTTTTCAGACCTTGTCGTCAGCCCTTGCCATCAACCCGTCGAGGAACCGATTCGTCAGTTTTTCAGCGAGGCTGTTCGTTTTCAGCCGCTGCCGCAGGTTTGCGAAATCGACGGCGTCCATGTTCTGGTCCTGGTTGTAGCATGAAAATACCGGTTCGACCTCAGCTTTGGTGATGGGGTCAACATGCTTTTGCAGGCATTGACCACAAACCTCTTTCATCATGCATTGCATCATCGAATTAATCGAGGCAATGCCGACGTGTCCTTTTTTGAGATACGGTTGCAAGGTGGTGTGCCGCGCTTCGGCAACGGCAGCCATCATCCGGTCGGAGCCAATAGCAATGATTCGATCGACATCCTCGAGCGAGACCTGCCGGTTGCCGTCGAGTTCGCCTCGCGCGTAGGCCAGCATCGCTTGCACGATATTCCCCACGAAAGTGAGATCTTGAGGGCGACGTGGTGCAATCGGCTCTCCCTGGTCGACAGCCCAGACCACCTGGTCGGTCGCGTTCTCGATCGCTTCCTGCATGAAGACGTCATCATTGTGACGGTAGCCGGCGAAATAGATAACCATTGACCCCTGGTCGCGCAACGCCTTGCCGATTGAGAAGAGAACCGCATTCCCCAATCCGCCCCCCGCGAGAAGCACGGTCTCTCCCTCGGGAGTCTCGCTGGGAGCTCCCGTGGGGCCCATGACGACGACCGGCTCGCCCGGTTGCAACACGCCGCACAGCCGCGAACTGACCCCCATTTCGAGAACGATCAGACTGAGCAGGTCCTGCTCCTTGTCGACCCACGCCCCTGTGAGCGCCACTCCTTCGAGAGTCAGTCGCACGCCATCAACGACTCGCGCCCGAGACTCGTAATTCTGGAGTCGATAGAACTGCCCCGGCTGAAACTGCCGCGCCGCGTAGCGCGCTCTTACGATCACTTCAATGATTTTTGGCGTCAAGCGGCGGACCTCCACGACGTGCGGAATCAAGGTCGCATCGAGGTGACGCGTAAGCTTCTCGAACTTTTCAAGTGGAGTTGGCTGCGACTCGGCTTGCGAGATTTCCTTGCGAAATAAACGCACGACCTGAATCACCCCGTGCTTGGCCGAGGCCATCGCTTTCACCACGTTCCCCGCATAGTCGGGATGGTTATCGCCGTAGAAAGACACGAATCGCCCATCGTTCTCGTAAGAGAGAAAGAACGCCTCACGCGACGGTTCGTGAACCTCAGAGAGAGTCCATCCGCCGCTCGTCTCAACCAGGCCAAACTTTCGGAAAAATCTGCCGTCGCCATCGAGCAGAAACGTTCCCGGGCATTCACGCTCGTAGACGGTGTTGGGGGTGGTTCCCGCAGCGACGCACACGGCTCGTGCCGGCAGAGAGACTTCGGTTCCGTCCGTCCGTTTAAACTTCAGGGCTTTGACCGCTCCGTACGAATCTGGTACGGCTTCGGTCGGTGTCAGCGACTCGACGAAGTTCACACCCTCTTCCAAGGCCTTCGCGACCTCTTCATGGTTCAGGCGATAGGCAGGCGAATCGGTTATCTTCTTGCGGTAGACGACCGACACGCCTCCCCATGCCTGACAGAGCGAGACGAAGTCAGGTTTGCGGTTCTCGACAGCGGCCAAGGCACGCTCGGCATGCACGGCGCGGCCATGCTCGAGAAACGTCCGCAGGATTTCCGTTTCCTCGGCGTCACACATCTTCCAGACGCTCTCTTCTCCGTGATCGGCGCAAAGGCGTTCGAATTGCTCCAAACCCTTCTCGACCTGAACCGGATAATACGCCAACAGTTCGGTCGCCGTATCAATGGCCGTCAATCCCCCGCCTATCACAATGGCTGGCAGGCGCACTTGCAGGTTGGCTAGCGACGAACGCTTGAACGCGCCCGTCAGTTGCAGCGCCATGAGGAAATCGCTTGCCTTGCGGATCCCTCGGATCAGGTTGTTCTTCATCGGAATGACGGTTGGCTTTCCGGCGCCCGTGGCCAGCGCCACATGCTGGAATCCCAACTCCCAGACGTCGTTGAGCTTGAGCGTTCCACCGAAACGCACCCCTCCGTAAAATCGGACATTTCTTCGTCGTAAAAGCGTCAGGTACATCACCGTCAGAAAGGTCTTGTCCCACCGCACGGTAATGCCATACTCTGACACGCCGCCGAATCCCATGAGGATTCGTTCGTCAAGTTCAGCCTTAAGCATTGAAAAATCGCGAATGGGCATGGGAAACGCGCGGCCGACGCCGGTCAGGATATCGGCGACCGGTTCGAGCTTCAGGCCATCGATGCCGACGACTCCGAATCCCTCGTTCGCCAGATAATGCGCCAGGGTGTAGCCGGCCGGTCCCAGTCCGACGACCATGACATCGGCGCCCTGATACGGTAAGGCGTAGGGACGTCTGCTATCGAGCGGATTGAATCGTGTCAGCAAACTGTAAATCTCGAAGCCAAAGGGCAACCCGAGCACATCGCTGACGACCCCCGTCTCGGCCTGCGGAATGTTGACCGGATCCTGCTTCTGGAATATGCATCCCTTCATGCAGTCGTTGCAGATGCGATGTCCTGTGCCGGGGCACATGGGATTATCGAGCATAATCATCGCCAGAGCGGCGATGGTCTCTCCCCGTTTGCGAAGTTCGTGCATTTCGGAAATCCGCTCCTCGAGCGGGCAGCCAGTAAGCGGAATGCCGAGTGGATTGCGCAGGTAATTGCCACCACCTTTCGTGTCGCGAAAACCGTGTGAGCACGAATCTTTCTCTCGCGGGTGACAAATGATGCAATAGTCAACCTCCCGCAGATATTCTTTGCGGCTCATGCGCGGGTCAGTCAGGCGGAATCCGTCTCGCAGTCGGCGGTGATGCTCGGGCCCCGCCATGAGCTCTGGCAAATCTTCTCGTGGCCTTTCGATCTGCACCAGATTCTCGAAATCGATTTTCTCGGGGCGGACGAACGAGACCCAGCCTTTCACTTGTTGCCGTCGAACCGGGTCGGCATTGACCTGCACACACCATTCGCCAAGTGCGACCAGCGCCTGTTGAACACATTCAGCCAGAGTCGGCTCAGAACGATGGCCGCAAATCCGCTCGGCAAGGCTGATCTGTTCTGGAGTAGCCGTCTCTGTCGCCAGTGGCTTTTCAGCATCAAACAGCGCCAATACAGTCTGGGCGAACCGAATCTCGGTATCTGAGCGCTCGGGGATAGCCGCCATCAGCCGATGCACTTCTTCGTTGAGCGCGCGGAACTGTACTTCGTCGACGGCCGGCTTGTCGAAATACTTGAGCACCCGTGTTCGCAGGAAGTCCTGCTTGAAACGAAAAATCGCCGCCAGTTCGCGGGTCTCGTCGCGAAGATGTTCGACGGCTTCGTCAATGCCAAACAGCCGCGCGAGAAAGCCGCCAACGAGGCTGGCCACCTCGATCAGCAGTTCAGACTCTTCGGTCTTCTTGCATCCGCCGGCCTTGATGGCACTAAACCGTTCGCCAATTCCCGGGTTTCGGGCAGATGCAAATCGCCAGAACTCTTCATGTAAATCCCGCAGACGCCGCGGCTCATACAAGTCAGAAAACAAAAAACCCGCAATTCCCAGCGATACGTTCTCCGCGGTCACGGCATCGTGCACGTTACAGCTCCGAAGTTGTCATTCGTGTCAATCGTCGCCGGCACACTGTGTGTACCTTCAATCGCACACAGTCGTCCCCCATCTGCCGGGCGCAGGAACAGCAGCCCGCCGGAGGTATGCCGCGCAATCTTCATCTGCGATTGTCGATTGTCGCGTACGGTGCCGTCAAGGAGGCCGGCTGACGCTTTGGATTACGGTTCCGTTAGTCTGGATGATTCCCCCTACCGAATTCATTGGGGGTAAGGCATTTAGAACCGGCGCAGATTATTTACCAGTTGCAGCGCCTGATCGGAGACCTGGAGAGCCTGGCTGTTGAGTTCGAATGTTCGTTGCGTGGTGATCAAATCGACGAGCTCGCGGACGGGTTCGACGTTCGAGGCTTCGAGAAACTGCTGCCGAATCGTCCCCAGTCCATCCAGGCCGGGTGTCGAAACCAGCGGGGCTCCCGAACCCACAGTGGCCGACAAGAGGTTTTGCCCAACCTGCAGCAATCCCTGGGGATTAATGAACCGAGCCAGCTGAATGGTTCCGATCTGGTTCAATTGCGTTTGGCCGGCCTGCAAAACCGACACAATTCCGTCCTGGTTGATCGATATCTGAAGCGTGTCCTGAGGAATGCTGATGGAAGGCTCCAGGGGCCGGCTGCGGTCGGCCGAGGCAAGCACGATTTCACCGTTGGCGTTGACCGAAAAATTTCCTGCGCGGGTGTACAAGAACTGAATGCCGTCGTTGATCTGAAAGAACCCGTCGCCCACGATCGCCATGTCGAGGTTGCCACCAGTGCTAAGCAAACTTCCGGGCGTTTGGTCAATTTCAGTGCTCTGCACGCGGACACCCAGCCCCATTGCCAGACCCACCGATGTCGGGCGTCCCTGTTGATCGATCATGCCCGGTATCTTGAACTGCTGATAGTACAGATCTTCGAAGTTGACCCGCGAACGCTTAAACGCGGTCGTCTGGGCGTTCGCCAAGTTGTTGGCGATGACGTCCAGACGAAATGTCATGGCGTCCATTCCCGCCGCCGCAGTATTGAGTGCTCGAATACTCATAGGTGAATTCTAGGCGAGGGATCGAACGCGATTGGGAAGTTCGGGAGTTCTATTTCCGCGGCAAACTGCCGAGGAGTCGCGAGAGGGAATCATCCTGGTAATGAATCATATTGACGTTGGCTTCCAGGACGCGGGAAGATTCGATGAGTTCCATCATGCTGGAAACGGGATGCACTCCTGAGTTCTCAAGATAACCTTGTTTGATTTCTGTTTCAGACTTGGCCAGGTTCAGTTTTCCCGAGAAGGAGTACAGGTTTCGTCCGAACTTCGTAAGCTCGGTGTTGGTTTGCGGTTCGACGAGGGCCAGTTTGCCGACTTCAGTATCTCCCTGCATTACGGTGCCGTCAGGTCGTACTTCGATCGAGAGCGTGGGGTCGAAGCCGGTGAGCGCCGCACCGCTCGAACTCAGGACGGTGAGCCCGCTGTCGCGGGTCACCAGTTGATTTTGCGGCCCCAGCGCTACTTGGCCATCACGTGTCAGAAAGCTCTTATTGCCGTCGGCGACCCGCAGAAACCCCGGCCCCTGGATCGCCAGGTCGAGGGCTGCGCCGGTTTTCTTGAGGTCTCCCTGAGAGAAATCGGTCGTCACCCCGGCGGGGGTCACTCCGCCGGGCATGGCCTCAAGGTTGCCGTAAACCCAGGTAGGCTTACCACGTTCGGAATCGAAAGGCAGATTTGATTGGGCGGTGACCAGATCGCGTTTAAAGGACGTTGTCGCCGCGTTTGCCAGATTGTTGGCGACGACCTCCTGCCGCAATGATTGGAGCTGCGCCCCTTGACCCGAGAGATACAATCCGTAGATCATGGCCGACCTGCAGCCCGTTTGACACCCCCCACCCATTGGTCGAATATCGACAAGTTCCAGGCCGCAACTTCAGCAAATTCGTCAAATTCTACCCGAACGACGCATACTGCCGTCGCCATCCGCCCGCGGCAGGCGGCCGCGCCGGTCTACTTATTGAGGGCAGTATCAACGAATTCGAAGGCGCGACACAAATCGTCAAGTGTGGGAACGGGGATCAGCGCGCCCACGACCCGGCGAGAGAAATGATCGAGCATCACTTCGGCAGCGGGCCGATCGGAGATCAATGTTTCGATCGATCGATCAATCCCTGATTCCCAAGTGACGTGATGGGGGCCTTCGATCCACGCCGTGCCGCCGACACACCCGATTCTCGCGCACAGTCCGTTCGACGATGAGCTAAAAGCCGGTTCAGGATGGGACGTCTTGCCACCGACAGCGAGGCGGATGCACGCGACAGCGGCAGCTCCTCCAGCAGCTGGCACCCGAAATTCGACACGCAGTTCGCACAGCAGTCCGTCCCCACCTGAAGCGCCCCTGTGGTCAGAAGCGGCACCTTTTTCTATCGCGACGCCCATTCGCACGGCACTGGGGTCTGTTCCGACGAGACAGGTACACCAATCGACCGCCACAGCCAAAACTTCACGCGCAAGCGCGGATAGCGGGGAATTATCAGCGGGCAGCGCGACCGGCGCTACAACCTCGACGGCAATCGTCAGTGGCCGGCCCAGGCGGGTGGCGATTAGTTCCCGCACGCGCACCATGGCGGGCGTATAGCGATGTCCGAAATCGGGCATCAGCGTCACGCCGGTTTCCGCCGCTCGGCGCAAAAGCTCATGGAACCTGGGGAATCGGTGGGCATGCCGGCCGGCCAAAAAGGCTGGTTTGCCGACTTGGCAAGCGAATTGTGCCGGAACTCCGGAAAACCAGGCCGTGTCGAGAATCAGCACTGCCCGCACGTCTTCCCGTTCGAGCAGCGCCATAAGGCCCGGGGAAACGTCGCAATCGAGTTCGGCTGCGATCTGTTCGGCATGGGTGATGACGGGCGTGTAGACGGTTCGCACGCGAAGCCGGCGCTTTAATTTCGTAAGTGCCGGCCAGTACCGATTTTCCCATTCCGGACCCAGGCCAATCAGTCCCACATCGAGCATCTTCAAGTAAATCCGCGAATGTTACAAAGGTTGACGTCACCACTACAGCAAGGCTTTCTCGATGACCCGGCGATTTCCCTCGACGCCAGTCAGACGCTGATCGAGCCCCTGATAGAAGAAGCTCAACTGCGTGTGATCGAGCCCCATCGAATGCAGAATTGTGGCATGCAGGTCAGAGACGTGGCAACGCTCTTCGACCGCTCGGAAACCAAGTTCGTCCGTGGCGCCGATCGCTTGACCTCCCTTGATGCCCCCACCCGCCAGCCACATCGTAAAACCGTGCCAATCGTGGTCGCGGCCAGGTTTGCCCAATCCTTCGCTGGTCGGCGTGCGGCCGAATTCGCCCCCCCAGATCAGCAGCGTGTCCTCCCACAAGCCGGTTCGCTTGAGGTCGGCTATCAGCGCGGCGATGGGGCGGTCTGTTTCCCCTGCGTGCAAGGTGTGATTGGCGATGCAGTTCGTGTGTCCGTCCCAGGTGTCTTCGATGTGCCCGCCACCCGAGTAAAGTTGCACAAACCGCACTCCGCGTTCGAGCAGGCGGCGCGTGATCAGACACTTCTTCCCGAAATCGGAAGTTTGCCGTTCATCGAGGCCGTACATCGCACGAGTCTGGGCGCTTTC
>JAYTRB010000027.1:0-6378 GCA_043746425.1 Planctomycetia bacterium | reverse complement strand
CATTCGCGCACCGACAGCAGGCAGGTTTGTTGCCCTGCTTCGTCGAGACAGCTACGATGCGCTCGGCAGACTCTCTCTTCTGTACCGGCTGAATCTTGTGCCGACGCTGCAAATTGAATTGAATCGTCTGAAACTGGCCAACCCGATCCTCGTGGCATCGGGAACGTTCGGCTATGCGCGCGAAATGGAGGCCTTTGTCCCTTTTGCACGCCTCGGCGCGATCATCCCCAAAACGATTACGCCCCAGCCGCGAATCGGCAATCCTCCCCCCCGAACGGTCGAAACCGCCTCGGGACTTCTCAATTCCATTGGCCTCGACAACGACGGCCTCGACGCCTTCATAGCGCGGCATGTGGACTTCCTCCTGGGTTTGGGGACGAGCGTCATTGCCAATATCGCCGGCCACGACCGCGACGAGTTTGTACAAATGGCCGCGCGGCTTGACGAATGCGTCGGGCTGGCCGGGCTCGAACTCAACATTTCCTGTCCTAACGTCAGCGGCGGCGTCGACTTCGGAAGTGACCCCAAGATGACATATTCAGTGGTGAGCGGGGTGCGCGCGGCCACCAAACTGCCGATTCTGGCGAAGCTCACTCCGAGCGTGACCGACATTGCGGCGATCGCGCAGGCGGCCGCCGATGCCGGGGCCGACGCCGTGACGCTCGTCAACACCTTTCCCGGAATGGCCGTCGACTGGCGACGCCGCAAACCCATTCTGGGAAACGGGGTGGGCGGCCTCAGCGGACCAGCCATCAAACCCATGGTGCTCAGAATTGTCTGGCACGTCGCGCGGAAGGTGAAGATTCCCATTATCGCCGTCGGTGGCATCGGCGGCATCGATGATGTCATGGAGTTTCTCGTGGCGGGGGCAACCGCTGTTCAAATCGGGACTGCGAATTTCTACAATCCTTCATTGGCCGGGCAACTGGTGGGCCAGCTCGATGCGGCCCTTTCGGCCGCAGGTTGTGCCAGCGTTCAGGAAATCATCGGGACGCTGCAAACGTAAGTAACACCATTGAAAGTGATGCGATCCAAGCGGGTCGGCTTCCCTTGAAACAGGGCAACCCTACGAGCTGCGAACGGCGGGCTCATTGACTGTTTCGTCAAAACCGAAATTTGAATTTTCAATTCATGCGCGTCTTATCTGGCATTCAACCGACGGGCCGATTTCACTGGGGCAACTATTTTGGGGCCATCAGGCAGTATATCGCGCTGCAAGATCATGAGCAGGCGTTCTATTTTATTGCCGACCTGCATGCGCTGACGACGATTCGCGACCCCGGGCTTTTGCGTGAATTGAGCATCGACGCGGCGATTGACCTGGTGGCACTCGGGCTCGACCCGCAGAAAGCGACCCTGTTTTTGCAGTCAGATGTTCCTGAGGTCAGCCAGCTGACCTGGCTGCTCATGACGGTGACGCCGATGGGGCTGCTTGAAAAGTGCCATGCCTACAAAGACAAAATTGCGAAGGGCCTGCCGGCCGATGCCGGGCTGTTCACTTATCCGGTGTTGATGGCGGCCGACATTCTGCTGTACGACAGCGATATCGTTCCTGTGGGGGTCGACCAGGTGCAGCACATTGAAGTGACACGCGATGTCGCCCAGAAATTCAATCACCAGTACGGCGAAGTGTTCGTGCTGCCGGCGGCGCGGGTGCTCGACGAAAGCGCCAAAGTTCCCGGGAGCGATGGCGAGAAAATGTCGAAGAGCTACGGAAATACAATCGACCTGTTCGAGCCCGAGAAAACGCTGCGCAAGAAAATCATGGCGATCAAGACCGATTCAACGCCGGTCGAGGCTCCCAAGAATCCCGAAACGTGCCCTATCTTCACCCTTTATAAACTGTTCGCCTCTGCCGAGCAGCAAGCAGCCATGGCGGCGCGGTACCGTGCCGGCGGCATGGGATACGGCGAGGCCAAGCAGGCGTTGTTTGAAATCGCGATGGATCATTTCGCCGGGGCACGCCAGAAACGTCAATCGCTGGCCGCCGATCCGCGAGCCATTGCCGAGATTTTGAACGAAGGCGCGCGGCGGGCGCGCGTCAAGGGAGCCGAGGTGCTCGATCGGGCGCGGCAGGCGTGTGGTCTTTGTCACCGGCAAGGATGAGCGCCATGTCTGCCGAGCCACCACCGCCGTCATCAAATGAGCCCCCCGCTGAGCCCCTCGCGACCGGCCTGAATGCGTTGGCGTCATGGCTTGTGCCCGGCGCCGTGGGAGTGTGGCTGCTGTTTCTGGCGTCGGTTCATCTGCCCCCTGAATTCAAACCGGCCGGTTTATACACAATCGTGCTGGGCGGGGCTGCCGGCTGGGGCCTGGGGCGCTGGGGAAATGTCCGAAACATTACGCCCTCGACGACCGCCGTCGTTCTGACATGGCTGATCATTGCCGCCGGTGAAGTACTCGCCCCCGTCAGGGCGCATTGGATCGTCGTCAAGGTCGAGCGCTCGCGGCCCCGATCGACCAAAATTCAGGTCGACACGATTACTGAAGCGCTGCGGCAGACTCTGGCAGAAGAGCCGACCGATGTCTCTGACGAGAGTCAGCAATTCCGCAATCAGGTACGAGCCGATCTGGAGCGAAGCGATCGGCTGCATCAGGAGGCGATCGACGCCCGTCAACGACATCTTTCATTTCCCGGTTATCTGGCAAATCGCATTCCTGAAAAATGGGGCCCATGGAACGATCCCTGGCCGGCCGTCTTCTGGGGAGCCGAAATCATTCTGGGCAGCACACTGGGTGCGTGGCAGTTTCGGCGCATGATGAAAAAGAGGCGAGATTCAAAATCGTTTTCGTAGAACGTTCGATGAACCAGTCTCTTGAGTCGTTCTCTCAGCATCTTTTTCTAATGGGTGTCTGCTTTCCGGAATGGCGACGCACTCGCGGCTATTGCCGAAGGATGTTTTCGACACCGTACCTGGAACTCGACCTGCATCCACTTCGCTGATTGGGTGGTTGCGTCAAAAGTGCGTTGCGAACCAAGGCCGCGCCCCGGTTGGCAATGGCGAGCGGCTTCGTCTGAGAACGATCCCGCGTGCTCCGATCGGAACGCCACGCGACCAGATCCGTGATAGTTTTGAACGAGGGGGATCTTGATTCTTGAGCTTTCCAGACGACGAAAAGAAAAGGAAAAAACAGAACACTAATTCACACGAATTTATACAAAATGATGCCAGGCTGCGGCATTGTCGTCGGCCATTTCGTGTGCAGGTTGAGTCGGTCGCGCGCGATTGGCTGACGTTTTTCAGAAGACGATTCGCGTAAATCAGTGTGAATTAGTGTTCTGTTTTTCTTTTTCGTCGAATGAACCGCTGAACGTCGAACCACTCCTTGTCGATACCCCCCGAGCGGCCAATGGCAACGGCCACGCGGGGGCGCGCCTGCTGCCATTCGCTGGCAATGAAGCGCACATTCGGGGAGAATGACCGAACGACTTTTCCGAGAGCCATTTTTTCTGCGACGATCTGTGCCGATGCCCGTCCCCCTGGAACAATTCGTCAAGCACCTCGAAGAGAGCGGGATTCTCGCGGCTGATACGCTGAAGGATTTCATCCCTCCCAAGAGCGAGCCGAAGAATGCCGAAGAACTTGCGCGCGAACTTGTCCGCCGGAAGAAGCTGACGAAGTTTCAGGCCGAAGAAGTCTATCGCGGCAAAGGCAACGCACTGGTTCTGGGGAACTACACGATCCTCGACAAGATCGGGGCCGGCGGCATGGGCCAGGTCTTCAAGGCCGAGCACCGTCGAATGCACCGCATCGTGGCGGTTAAAATGCTCCCGACCGGCATGATGAAAAATGCGGCGGCCGTGGCGCGCTTTGAACGGGAAGTTACCGCCGCGGCGAAACTCAATCACCCGAACATCGTCACCGCCTTTGACGCCGACACGGCCAATGGGGTCCACCTGCTCATCATGGAGTACGTCGAAGGCAGCGATCTTTCAGCACTTGTCAAAAAGAACGGGCCGCTCCCGGTCGAGCAGGCCGTCAATTTCATCCTGCAAACGGCCAGGGGTTTGGAAGCCGCCCATGCCGAGGGCATCGTGCATCGCGACATCAAGCCCGCCAACTTGCTGCTTGACAAGAAAGGGACCGTCAAGATTCTCGACATGGGATTAGCCCGGATCAGCGGCGACGTGTCTGCCCAGGCCGAACTCACCCACACGGGCACCGTCATGGGGACCGTCGATTACATGGCCCCCGAGCAAGCGCTGAACACAAAAACGGCCGACGCCCGGGCCGATATCTACAGCCTGGGCTGCGCCCTGTACTTTCTTCTGACAGCCAGGGCGGTCTACAACGGCGACACACTGATGGCGAAACTGCTGGCCCATCGAGACCAGCCGATTCCGTCGATCCAGACGATTCGCTCCGAAGTGCCAGAACAGGTCCAGACAGTATTCTGCAGGATGGTCGCCAAGAGAATTGAAGACCGATATCAGACGATGACCGAGGTGATTGCGGCTCTGGAACAGTCAGTGACACGTCAAGAGCGCTCGGCCAATACGCTGCCGTCAGCGGAGTCGTTCGCCCAGACGGGCCTCACAGATTTCCTTAGAGACGTTTCACTTTTACCTGAAATGGCCAGTCGCCCCCCAGGCTCAGTCCACAAAGATCGAATCGACAAGAACAAAAAGCTCTTCCTTCTGGGAGGCGGGGTACTTGGCGTGTCGATTCTTCTGGCGGGCGTTGTCTTCAGTCTCAAGACAAAAGCCGGCACGCTGGTCGTGACGATCGATCAATCTGAAGCCGATTTGCAGGTGCTCAATCAGGAAGGCCAGATTGAGGTCACACGCAAGGCCCAGAAGGGACCGAACTCCATTTCGGTTGATCCGGGAAAGCATCGGCTGAAGGTTCAGAGGGAGGGGTTTAAGGTCTTCATCGAGAACTTCGAGGTCGCGTCGGGAGGAAAGCTGTCGATCAAAGCGAAGCTGTTGCCTCTGGCGGCCGACCCAGCGCTGGAGCGGCGCAGTTCGTCGATCGACAATCTGCCATTTCTGCTGACGCGTACTCCCGATCGATTTGCATTGCAATTCGAAAGCAGTGGCCGCGTTGAAACGGCGACAGATGTACCCTGCCTTCCCACCTCGGTCTTGACCTTGGAAGCCTGGTTCACGGAAGACGCGGTTGCTGGTCATCAGGCGATTATTGCAGAGGCTCCCGGCGGCCGACTGCTTCGCGATGAGGGCCTGTACCGGTTCGATACGTTTCACGGAGATCTGCAGGCCGAAAATGTGGGGCAAGAGAAAAAGCGCGTTCACCTGGCTGGCGTGAATGATGGCCATAAGCGTCGTCTGTTTCTGGATGGCAAACTCATCAGTGAAGCAGACGCTGCCGCGGGGGAAAATCTTGTTGGCAAGCCGGGCAAGCTCATCGTAGGTGGCGGCGATTTTCGGGGCGTCATCGACCTTGTGCGGGTCTCGACCGTTGCCCGGTACGAGAATGAGTTCACCCCGCCCGCTGTTCTTAAAGCCGATGCCGATACATTCGCCCTGTTTCTCTTCAACGAGGGGCAAGGCGACCAGCTCTTAGACTCGTCGCGCAATGGGTATGATTGCACGATCGCAGGAGCGAAATGGTTGAGGCTGGGTCCCGCGACCGGCTCCGCGATGTTCGACACGCCTGCTTTCGAGCAATGGATGAAGCGCGTGGTGTCCAAGCCTGTCGAGCAGCAGGTGAAGGCCGTCGCCAGGAAATTGCAGGAGCTCAATCCGGCCTTTGACGGGAAGGTGACGCCGACCATTGAAACGGGCGTGGTGACCGGCGTTCAGTTTTTAACCGACAATGTGACCGACATTTCGCCGCTGCGGGCACTTCTCGGATTGACGAGGGTCACCTGCAATGGCAGTGGATGGCACCTGGGCAAGTTATCTGACCTGTCGGCGCTCCGCGGCCTGCGGCTGATTTGGCTGGATTTTTCGGGGACGCAGGTGTCTGACCTGTCGCCACTTCAGGAGATGCCCCTGACAGGGCTGGCTTTTCACGGCGCGCCCGTGGCAGATCTCTCTCCGTTGGTCGGCATGAAGCTGACTTTTTTGACTTTCGGCGGCTCGTACGTTTCCGACATTTCACCCCTGCGGGGTATGCCGCTGACGTACCTGCATTGCCAGCTTCTCCCGAAGGTTACGACGCTGGCGCCACTCAAAGACTTACCCCTCAAGACGCTCCTGTGCGACTTCAATCCCGAACGAGACGCCGCAACGCTTCGCTCGATCAAAACGCTGGAGGAAATCAATTGGAAACCGGCAGCCGAGTTTTGGAAGGAAGTCGAATCGCAAACGCCGCTGCGCATTCCCTCAGAATCGGCGAAATAATGCGACCGCTCGCCGACACCCACGTCGTCAGATGGCCATGCCGTTGGGTGGCACGGTCAAAAGACCACAGC